>JBEQBS010000207.1:0-6083 GCA_041639675.1 Rubritepida sp.
GCGGCGGCGCGTCCAGCGCCGCCGCCCAGGACGGCGCGGGCGAGAGCGGCACCGCGAGGTCCTTCGCCTGGCCGCGCAGGAAGGTGGAGATCCGCGTGAGCCAGCGCGCCGGCACGGTGGGCGAGCCGCCGCGCCGCGCGGCGCGCGACAGCGCCACCTGCCGCCCGGCGCAGGCGGTGGACAGGAAATCCGCCGCCACGCGGCCGATCCGCAGCTCCGGGCTGGGCAGGCCGAATTGGCTTCGCATGGGCCGCGACATCCAGGGGCCGGGGTCGGCGGCCTGGGGCCAGACCGTTTCATCCAATGCACCCAGGACCACCGTGTCGAAGTCCAGCAGGCGCGCCTCGATCAGCCCCAGGATCTCCACATGCGGATGCCGCCCCTCGCGCCGCCCGCGCGAGACGCGGTCGCAGCGGGTGCTGCCCAGGCCGAGGGCGGATTCGAACAGGGCCGGCCATTCGGCGGGTTGCACGGGCGGCATCTCGGCCATGGCGGGGCGCAGCAGCGCCAGGTGGCGGGCCAGCGCCTCGCCCTCCGCCTGGGCATAGAGGCGCAGGCCGCCGGGGCGGGTGGGGGTGGTGGCCAGGCGCTCGGCGGCCGCGAGATGTTCGTCGAACAGGTCCAGGGCGGGGCGCAGCGGGGCGGTGCGCGGCAGGGAATGGAAGGGGCCGATCGCCTCCTGCATCGCCGCCACCAGGGCCAGCAGCTGGGATTCCGCCTCGGGGTCCGCCCTGCGGCCGCGGAAGGCGCCGGCGATGCCCTCGCGCAGCCCCTTGAAGCCGGGGCCGGGGGCGGGGCCGCGCAGGATGGCCAGTTCCAGCCGGCGCACCCCTTTCAGCCACTCTCCCCGGTCCTGCCCCGCCGCCGTCAGCGGGTGCTTCATCACCGAGAGCAGCGAGACGGGGCCGCACTCGCCCGCCGCCAGATGCGCCAGAAGCCGGAGAAAGTTGCCGTTGGGCGTGTGGGACAGGCGCTGCCCGGCGCTGTCCTCGGCCAGGATGCCGTGGCGCGGCAGTTCCGACGCCACGCGGGCGGCGAGGTCGCGGTCGGGCGTCACCAGGGCGGCCCGCGCCCCGCGGCCTTCCAGCGCGCCGCGCAGCGTCAGCGCGATGGCGGCGGCCTCGGCCTGGGCGTCGGCGGCCTCGATGCGCTCCATCCCCTCCAGCGCCGGCTTCCAGCGGCGGGGGTTGCGGTTGGCCCAGGCGCCCAGCGCCTCGGCCGGCAGCAGGGCGCTGCCCAGCAGCTTGGCGCGGGCCTCGCGCGGGGAATGGTCCTTCGTCCAGGGGGTGGCGTCGGCCATCGTGGCGCCCATGCGGCGCAGCATGCGGCGCTGGCCGCTGAAGGGGTGGGTGCAGGCCTCGCGCAGCGCCTCGTCCTCCACCCGCGCGGTCGCGTCGTCCTCGCCCTGGATGACCACGAAGCCCTGGGGCAGCCGGGTGGCGACGGTCTTCAGCAGGTCCGCCGCGGCCGGGATGGTGCCGCCCAGGCCGATGCCGGCGGCGATGACCGGGCCTTCGGGCGGATGCTCCTCCCAGGCGCGGCGCTGGGCGCGCAGGGCCATGACGCGGCGCACGCCGATGTCCAGCAGGCCCTGTTCGTCCAGCCAGCCCTGCCAGGCGCGCACCACGCCGCGCAGGAAGGTGGTGGTGATCTGCCAGTGGGTGGCCAGGTTCTCCGGCGCCAGGGCGTCCAGCTTCTCCAGCCAGGTTTGCGCGAGGTCGGCGGGGTCGTCCGGCAGGGTCTCGGCCTCCTCCAGCGCGATCTCGTCCAGCAGGGTCGCCAGCGCGCCGGCCAGTTCCCAGGCGTGGCGGCTGGTGGGGGGGCCGCCGGCCTGGCGGGGCAGGCGGGCGGCGAAGCGGGCCAGCACCGCCTGGCGCGTCAGCGCCTCGACGGCGGGCGGGAGCTGGAGAAGGGCGGGGAGTTCGAGTTCGTCCGCATCCTCGGTGGAAAGGCCCGCCAGGGCGCGCAGGCGGGGCAGCAGGATGGCCTCGCCGCCGGATTCCGCCAGGAAGGCGGATTGCAGCGCGCGGGAGGAGCGGCGGGTGGGCAGCAGGATGGTTGCGCGCGCCAGCGCCTCGCCGGTGCCGAAGCGCGCGAGGGTGCCGCGCGCGAGGATGGGCAGGAAGGGCAGGCCGAGGGGGATGACGTGCAGGCGCATGGCGGGAGGATAACGCGGGAAGCGCCGCCGTGGCGCAACCCCTTGCATCCGCGCGTGCCATGGCGCATCCAGGCGGCGCGGCAGGGGCGCCGGAGCCAGCGTTTACCCGGGACTGCCGCGCCCTACTCCGCCGCCGCCTTCGCCGGCGCCTTCCTCACCCGCAGCCGCCGGATGCGCCGCGCATCGGCGTCCAGCACCCGGAATTCCAGCCCGCTCGCGGGGTGGGACACGATCTCGCCGCGCGCCGGCACCCGCCCGGCCAGGGTGAAGACCAGCCCGCCCACCGTGTCTATGTCCGCCCCGCGCTCATCCTCCGTCAGCACGGGGCCGAGGCGGGCCTCGAAATCCTCCACCGGGGTGCGGGCATCCAGCTCCAGCACGCCCTCGGCGCGCTCGGTGATCTGCGGCGCGCCCACCTCGTCATGCTCGTCGGCGATGTCGCCGACGATGGTCTCCACCAGGTCCTCGATGGTGATGAGGCCGTCAATGCCGCCATACTCGTCCACCACCAGCGCCATGTGCACGCGCTCCACCCGCATGCGCAGCAGCAGGTCCAGCACGGGGACGGAAGGCACCACCAGCAGCGGCCGGCGCAGGATGGCGCGCAGCGAGAAGCCTTCCGAGCGGCCGAGCTGGGCGATGATGTCCTTGATGTGGACCATCCCCAGGATGTCATCCAGCTCCTTGCCATACACGGGGTAGCGGCTGTGGCCCTCGCGCTGCACGAACTCCACCGCCTGCGCGAAGGACATCTCGGCCGGCAGGGCGATGATGTCGGCGCGCGGCAGCATCACGTCATAGGCGGTGGCGCCGCGCAGCTTCAGCACGTTGCGCAGCAGGGCGCGCTCATGCGGGCTCAGCGCCTCGGCGGCCTCGCCGGCGCGTTCCACGCCGGGGGATTCCTGCTCGATCAGCGCCTCCACGCTTTCGCGCAGGTTGGCCTCGCGCTTGCCGAACAGGCCGCGCAGGCGGCGCATCACCGGGGGCCTGGGGGAATCGCTCGGCATCACGCGGCTCTCGCCAGGCCGGACTTCCACGGGTTGGGGTGCCCCAGCCGGCGCAGGATGCGCGCCTCCGCGCGCTCCATCAGCATCGCCTCGCCGGCCTGGAGGTGGTCATGGCCCAGCAGGTGCAGCACGCCATGCACCACCAGATGCGCGAAATGCGCCGGCAGGGCGCGGCCCTCCTGCGCGGCCTCCCGCCGCAGCACGCCCAGGGACACGGCGAGGTCGCCCAGCGTCGGCGCGCCATCAGGCGCGGGGAAGGAGAGGACGTTGGTCGCCTTCTCCTTGCCGCGGAAGCCGCCATTCAGGCGGCGGATGCGCGCGTCGTCGGTCAGCAGCAGGGTCAGGTGGCCATCCGCGCCCTGGTCCGCCAGGGCGGCGGCGGCGGCGCGGCGCGCCAGCCATTCCGCCCGGGGCAGGGCGGCGCGCCAGCCCGGTGCCTCGTGGATGATGTCCAGCCCGGGGAAACCGTCCCCGGGCGATCTACTGTCGCAGTCCATCGCGTCCCTTGCGGGCCTCCATGGCGCCATAGGCCTGCACGATGCGGCCCACCAGCGGGTGGCGCACCACGTCCCGCTCGTCGAAGCGGGTGAAGCCGATTCCGGGCACCCCGTCCAGCACTTCCATCGCCTGCACCAGCCCGGATTTCTGCCCCGGCGGCAGGTCCACCTGCGAGGGGTCGCCGGTGATGGCCATGCGCGTGCCCTCGCCCATGCGGGTGAGGAACATCTTCATCTGCGCCGGCGTGGTGTTCTGCGCCTCGTCCAGGATGGCGAAGCAATGCGCGAGCGTCCGGCCGCGCATGAAGGCCAGCGGCGCGATCTCGATCTCGCCGGCCGCGAGGCGGCGCGCCACCTGCTCGGCCGGCAGCATGTCGTGCAGCGCGTCGTAGAGGGGGCGGAGATAGGGGTCCACCTTCTCCTTCATGTCGCCGGGCAGGAAGCCCAGGCGCTCGCCGGCCTCCACCGCCGGGCGGCTCAGCACGATGCGGTCCACCCGGCCCGATTGCAGCAGCGCCACGCCTTGCGCCACCGCGAGGTAGGTCTTGCCCGTGCCGGCGGGGCCCAGGCCGAAGACCATCTCGTGCCGGGCCAGCATGTCCATGTAGGCGGATTGCGCCGGGGTGCGGGGCGCGATGGCGCCGCGGCGGGTGCGGATCTGCGGGATGTCCTGCAAGGGCAGGCGCGGGTCGCCCTCCGCCTCGCCCTCGGCCATGCGGATCGCCCCTTCCACCTCGCTGGCGCCGATCGCCACGCCGCGCTCCAGCCCCCGCCACAACCCGCGCAGCACGGCTTCCGCCATCAGCACCCGCGGGGGCGGGCCGGAGATGGTGAGCTTGTTGCCGCGGCTGGCCACCCGCACGCCCAGCCGCCCCTCGATCCGCGCCAGGTGCCGGTCATGCTCGCCATGGAGCAGCGGCAGCAGGGCGTTGTCCTCGAATTGCAGCGTGACGGAGCGCGTCTCGCTGGAAGGAGGGCCGGGGCGGGGGCGCAGCGCGACGGTGGTGCTCAAGCGGCGGTTCTCTCCTGCTCGGCCAGCTCGCCGGACAGCGAGTTGGGATGCCCTGCGAGGATGCGGACCGGGGTGATCCGCCCCACGCAATCGGAAGGCGCGAAGGCATGCACGGGTTGCAGCCAGGGGGTGCGGCCGGACATCTGCCCGGGGTGGCGGCCGGGGCCGGTCCACAGCACCGGGCATATGGTGCCGGCCATGCGCGCATTGAAGGCCGCCTGCTGGTCGCGCAGCAGGGCCTGGATCTCGGCCAGCCGCCGGTCCTTCGTCGCCTCGTCCACCTGCCCGGCCATGGAGGCGGCGGGCGTGCCGGGGCGGGCGGAATACTTGAAGGAGAAGGCCTGGGCGAAGCCCACCCGGCGGATGAGGTCCAGCGTGGCCAGGTGGTCCTCCTCGCGCTCGCCCGGATGGCCGGCGATGATGTCGGTGGAGAGCGCGAGGTCCGGGCGCGCCTGGCGCAGCCGGTCCACAAGCCGCAGGTAGTCCTCCGCCGAATGGCCGCGGTTCATGGTGAGGAGGATGCGGTCGGCGCCCGACTGCACCGGCAGGTGCAGGAAGGGCATCACCTGCGGGATGTCGCGGTGGGCCTGGATCAGCGCCTCGTCCATGTCGCGCGGGTGGGAGGTGGTGTAGCGCAGCCGCTCGATGCCCGGCACCCCGGCCAGCAGGCGCAGCAGGCCGGCCAGCCCATCGGCGCCCTCGCCATGCCAGGCGTTGACGTTCTGCCCCAGCAGCGTCAGCTCCCGCGTGCCCTGGGCGGCCATGCGGCGGGCTTCCGCCAGGATGGCCCCGGCGGGGCGGGAGAACTCGGCGCCGCGCGTGTAGGGCACCACGCAGAAGGCGCAGAACTTGTCGCAGCCTTCCTGCACCGTCAGGAAGCCGGTCACGCCCTGCGGCGCGCCGCCTTCGGGCAGGTGGTCGAACTTCTCCTCCGCCGGGAACTCCGTCTCGATCACGGCGCCGGCGGCGCGGGTGGCGCGGGCCACCATCTCGGGCAGGCGGTGGTAGCTCTGCGGGCCGAAGACCATGTCCACATAGGGGGCGCGGGCGGTGATCTCCGCCCCCTCCGCCTGGGCGACGCAGCCGGCGACGGCGATGACCATGCCCGGCCGCTCCTGCTTCAGCGCGCGCAGGCGGCCGAGCTCGGAGAAGAGCTTTTCCGTCGCCTTCTCGCGGATGTGGCAGGTGTTGAGGATCACCATGTCCGCGCCCTCGGGCGCCTCGGCCGGCGCGTAGCCGAGGGGGGCCAGCACGTCGGCCATGCGGCCGCCGTCATAGACGTTCATCTGGCAGCCCCAGTTCTTCACGAACAGGCGCTTCTTCTCGGTCATGGCAAGGGGACCCCCGGGCATCCGGGGCGGGAGATGCGGGCCGGGGGCCGCGCGGTCAAGCAGCGGCCCCGCGGGCAG
>JBEQBS010000208.1:0-6066 GCA_041639675.1 Rubritepida sp.
TGCGCGTGGCCGCGGCCTCCGTGCCCCAGACCATCGCGGATGGCCCGGCATGCGGCGAATCCCCCCAGGCGAAGCCGCCGAAGACCGAGGCATCCAGGATCGGCCCGCCCTCCGCCGCCGCGGCCTCGGCCCAGACCTCCGCCATGGGGCCGGCCGCGTGGCGCATGTGGAAGGAATGCAGCACGCGCGGGTGCTTCACCAGCGAACCATGCAGCGCCTCGCCGCGCAGCGCGCGCTCCAGCAGGCGCAGGGCGCGGGTGGCGGCGGCATCCATGTCGGTGTGCGGATAGGTGCGGTAGGCGCTGGCGCCGTCCAGCAGGCCGGGGATCTGCGGCGACATGTTGGCATGGAAGTCGAAGGAGGCGGTGATCCGCGCCGCCGGCCCCAGCGCATGCCGCACCCGGCGGAGGATGGTCAGGTCGGCCTCCGGGTCCGCCTCCGTCACGCAGGCGCCATGCAGGGAGAGGTAGGCGCCGTCGAAGCCTTGCGCCAGCCCGTGCTCCACCTCGGCCAGCCAGGTGCCGAAGGCCTCCTCCGTCATCGGCCCGCCGGGCTGGGCGGCGGCGCAGCGCAGCACGGTGATGTCCCAGGAGGGATGCGCGGCGGCCCAGGCGGCGACGGCGCCCAGCTCGGTGGCGGTGCCGGCGTAGCGCGCCAGCGCCTCCGCCCCGGCCACCCATTCGCGGCCATGGAAGGCGTGCAGCGGCGTCGGCGCGGGGCTGAAGCTGTTGCCCTCGAACCAGAGGCGGGCGACGGCGATGCGGGGCATGCCCCGGTTTACGCCGCAACGCGGGGTGGCGGAAGCGGCGCCCCGCGGGCAGGATCGGGATGGCGCCCCGGCCAGCGAGGCGTGAGCGGCAACCCTCATGCAGCGCTGGTCCGGCCCGGGAGGCCGCTCTCCCGGGCTGCGCCGCTCAGGGCTGGTAGGGCCGCCCCACCGGCCGGCCCAGCCCGGTGATGTCGCGCGGGGCGCGGCGCGTCACCTGCCGCGCATCGCGCCGGGCAGCCTGGGCATCCACCACCATCGCCACCGGCTGCGCCCGCATCCCCTGCGCGCGACCCTCGCGCGGCTGGGCCTGGGCGGCGCCGGCCAGGGCGACCAGGGCGGCGGCGGTGATGGCGATGGCACGCATGGCGATGGTTCCCTTCATCCTCGTCCGGGGCGGCGCCCCATCCGTGAACGCAGGAATGGCACCGAAGGTCAGATCGGCGCCACACCATGAAAACCATCATCATGATAGACGATGCCTATCACACCACCTGCAACAGCCCGGCGAAGAGCCGCCCGCGCGTGGCCAGCGATGCCACCTCCACATGCTCCTCCAGCGTATGCGCCTGGGCGCCGACGATCCCCAGCCCGTCCAGGGTGGGGATGCCCATGGCCCCGGTGAAGTTGCCGTCCGACCCCCCGCCGGCCGATTGATGCGGCAGCGCGAAGCCCAGCCGCGCGGCCAGCGCCTCGGCGGTGGCATGCAGCGCCAGCACGGCGGCATCCGGCTCCCACACGGGCCGCGTGACGCCGCGGGTGACGGAAAGCTGCACGTCGTTGCCGGT
Source organism: Rubritepida sp. (assembly GCA_041639675.1). Taxonomy (GTDB): domain Bacteria; phylum Pseudomonadota; class Alphaproteobacteria; order Acetobacterales; family Acetobacteraceae; genus Roseococcus. The sequence goes on from JBEQBS010000208.1 coordinate 1,555, forward strand.
GGGGCGCAGGGCCAGCATGCGCTCCACCGCCGCATCCAGGTCCTCCTGCCGCTTGGCCATGGAAAGGCTCTCGGCGTCGCAATGCGTCGCCACGCAATTCACCCATTGCCCGCCGCGGATCACGCCGACGCTGAAGGTGCAGGCCTCCGTCGTCATCTCCTCGATCGCCACCACCTGGCGCGCCATCTCGCGGATCGCGCTGCGCCCATCCGCCAGCCGCGCCCCGGCATGGGAGGGCCGCCCGGTGGTGCGCAGGTTGAAGCGCGCGATGGCGTAGCGCCCGGTGACGACGCCGCCATCCGGCCGCGCCGGCTCCGGCACCAGCACCACGGCATGGCGGCTGGCCTCCGCTTCGATCAGGTCGCGCGTGGAGGGGCTGCCCACCTCCTCGTCGCTGGTCAGCAGCACCGTCACCGGCCGCTTCGTGGCGATGCCGGCGCGGATGAGCTGGCCGATCGCCTCGATCGCCAGAAAGGTGCCGCCCTTCATGTCCTGGATGCCGGGGCCGTAGGCCAGCGCGCCCTCCCGCCGGAAGGGCAGGCCCTGCGCCAGCGTGCCCACGGGGTGCACCGTGTCCAGGTGGGCCAGCACCAGCACGCCCTTCTCCGCGGACGCGTGCGGGAAGCGCGCCCGCACGCAGTCGCCGAAGCCCATGCGGCCAGGGATGGTCTCCACCGTGGCGCCCATCAGCGCCAGGTGGCGGGCGGCCAGCGCCATCATGCGGTTCACCGCGGCGGCGTCATGCGTCGGGCTCTCGCATTCCACCCAGGCGCGCAGCCCCTCCAGCATCGCATCGGCGTCGAAGGGCAGGTCGAGCGTGGCGTCCATGGTCATTCCCTGGTTGGATGGGCGAATCATGAAGCTGCTCGTCGCCAACGCCAACACCACCGCCGCCATCACCGCGCTCTGCGCCGAGGCCGCCCGCGCCGCCGCCGCGCCGGGCACCGAGGTGATCCCCGCCACCCCGCGCTTCGGCCCGGCGGTGATCGCCACGCGGGCGGAGAACATCATCGCCGGCCACGCCCTGCTCTCGCTGCTGGCCGAGCACGCCGGGCAGGTGGATGCCGTGGTGCTGGCGGTGAGCCACGACACGGCGCTGGAGGCCGCGCGCCAGCTCATGCCCTGCCCGGTGGTGGGCATGACGGAAGCGGCCTGCCTGCTGGCCTGCACCCAGGGCGCGCGCTTCGGCCTCGTCACCTTCGGCGGGGTGGAGACCTACCGCGAGCGCATCGCGCAGCACGGGCTGGCGGTGCGCTGCGCCTCCCTGGTGGGGGTGGACGCCACGCCGCAGCAGGCGGTGGCCGAGCGCGCGGCGGTGGAGGCCAAGGTGCTGGCCGGCGTCACCCACGCCGCCACCGAGGGGGCGGACAGCGTCATCCTCGGCGGGGCGGCGCTGGCCGGCATGGCCGCGCGGCTCCAGGCCGCCAGCCCGGTGCCTTTGCTGGACGGCATCGCCTGCGCGGTGACGCTGGCCGAGGCGCTGGCGCGGCTGCGCCTGCCCAAGCCGCGCCTGGGCTCCTTCGCCGCGCCGCAGGGGCGCGAGTCGGTGGGGCTGGACGGCGCGCTGGCAACCATGCTGCGCGGATTCACTTGATCGAAACCGGAACCGCCGCCAGATGAGGGCCGGAATGGTCGAGCTCAAACCCTGCCGGCGCCGCAAGGCCGTCGGCTTCGCCTCCATGGCGCTCAGCCCCGTGGGGCTGGTGCTGCCGGTGCTGCCGGGCTTCCTCTTCGTGGCGCTCGGCGTCTTCGTCCTGCGGGACCAGTATGTCTGGGCGCATCGCGGCGTGGGCGCCATCCGCACCCGCTGGCCGCAGCTCATCCCGGGCATCGAGGCGCGGGAGGAGAAGGCGATGGCCTGGGCCGACCGGCAATGGGACAAGGCGCGCGGGGTGTTCCGGCGGGGCTAGCCCTGCTCCATCGCCGCGCGCAGTTCCGGCGCCGCCTGCGCCCGCACCCCGGCCTGGTCGGCCGCGCCGCGGTTCTGCGACAGCTTTCGCTTGCCCGTCAGCCGCTCCACCGTCAGCACCACCCCGGCGATGCCCTTCAGCTGCGCCTGGATGAAGGGTTCCGGCGCATCATCCACCGCCCAGGGCTCGGCGCGGCCCGCTTCGTGGCGGTCGGTCAAGGCGGCCACGATCTCCCGCAGCCGCGCCGCATCCTCGACGATCTCCACCGGCCCCTCGGCATGCACCGCCTCGTAGTTCCAGGTGGGCACCACCTTGCCGTGCTCGCGCTTGGATTCGTAGGCCGAGGGCGAGACATAGCCCTCCGCCCCGGTGAACACCGCCACCGCGCGGCCCGCCGCCCGCAGCGCGGCCAGCTGCGCATTGGCCCGCGCCAGGTGCCCCACCACCATGCGCCCATCCGTCAGCAGCGGCAGGTGGCTCAGGCTCGGCACGCCGTCCGGGCCGTGGCAGGCCAGCAGCGCCAGGCGCGGCGCCTGCATGATGGGCAGCAGGATGGCGAGGTCGTCCTCGCGGAAGGCGGGCGGGGTGTAGAGGCTCACAGCGCCCTCATCGGCTGGCCGGTCTCGCGGCGCAGCGGGAAGCGGCCCCAGCCGCGCTCGTATTGCGGCGGGATGGCGAAGGCATCCTGGGCGCCCAGCTCCTGCGCCGCGCGCAGCGGCCAGTGCGGCTCCCGCAGCAGGGCGCGGGCCAGCAGCACCATGTCGGCCTGGCCATCGGCCAGCGCCTGCTCGGCCTGGCGCGGCTCGGTGATGAGGCCCACCGCCATCACCGGGATCTCCGCGCCCCTGCGCACCGCCTCGGCGCCCGGCAGCTGGTAGCCGGGGCCGATGGGAATCTGCTGGCGCGCATCCAGCCCGCCGCTGGTCACGTCCACGAAATCGGCGTCGGGCTTCAGGCGGCGGGCCAGCTCCACCGTCTCCGCCGTGGTCCAGCCGCCCTCCACCCAGTCGGTGTGGGAGAGGCGCACCCCAAGCGCGACCTCGGCCGGCAGGGCCGCGCGCAGCCGGCCCATCGTCTCGCGCACGATGCGGGTGCGGCCGTCGAAGCCGCCGCCCCAGGCGTCCTCGCGCCGGTTGGCCAGCGGCGACAGGAACTGGTGCAGCAGGTAGCCATGCGCCGCGTGCAGCTCCACCAGCGCGTAGCCCGCCTGCGCCGCGCGCGCCCCGGCGGCGACGGTGGCGGCGATGGTGGCCTCGATCTCGGCCTCGGTCATCGCGCGCGGGGTGGCGTAGCCCTGGAAGGCCTCGGCGCTCGGCGCCAGCGCCGCCCAGCCCGGCACCGCCGGGGCCGTGTCCCAGGCCGGCAGGCGCGAGCCCTTGCGGCCGCTATGCGCGAGCTGGATCGCCGGCACCGCGCCCACCGCCGCGATGGCCGAGGCCAGACGCGCATGGCCTGCAAGCTGCGCATCCTCCCAGATGCCCAGGTCGTGCGGGGAGATGCGGCCCTCCGGCGTCACCGCCGCCGCCTCCGTCATCACCATGCCGGCGCCGCCCACGGCGCGGGCCAGCAGGTGCGCCAGGTGCCAGTCGGTCGGGCGGCCATCCTCGCCGGCGCAGTACTGGCACATGGGCGAGACGCCGATGCGGTTGCGGAACTGGGCGCCGCGCAGGCGCCAGGGCTGGAACAGCAGGCTCAAGACCGGTTCTCCCCCGTCCAGGGCGCGATCCGGCCCAGGCGGTTCTCCATGATGACGAGCATGGGCGCCAGGATGCGCCCGGCGGCATCGGCCGGCCAGCGGGCCAGCGTCACGGCGTCGGCCACGTTGCCGCCGATGGCCTCCACCACGCCCGGCCCCGTGGCCACCACCAGGTCGCAATGCATCGGGCGGAACTGGCCGCGCTCCATCGCCCGCTGGCTCCAATCGGCCAGCGCGCGGCGCGAGCGGTCGCGGCAGGCGAGGTCGCCCGGCTGCGGCGCGTAGCCATCCGGGCGTCGTGGCACGAAGGGCGCGGTGGCCGGGAAGGCGGCGGCCAGCGCGTCCAGGTGGTCGAGGTAGCGCGCATGGGCGGCGGAGGGCGCGAATTCCACCGCATCCACCCCCGCATTCCCGACCAGCCAGGAGATGAAGGCCGCCGACCAGAAGGGTTCGGCCCAGAGCGGCCCGGCCTCGCCCCCCAGGGCGCGCAGATACAGCGCCCGGTTGCGCGGGATGGCGTCGCCCGCATCCGGCACGGCGCGCCAATAGGCCAGCACGCGCGGGAAGCCGGCGGGGTCGGATTCGCGCGCCGCCAGGCCCGGCGCGCAGTCGCCGGCCAGCGGCGGGCCGGGCTCGCCCGATTGCTGGCAGCCCCAGTCCCGCCATTCGCCGAGGGCCAGGCGCAGCAGCCGCTCCCGCGCCGCCTGCGGATAGGGAAGGGGCGCCTGCATGACGGGGGCGGCGGGCGGCGGCGCGGCGCAGCCGGCCAGCAGCGCCAGCAGGGCGAGGACACGGAACACCCCCGGTGCATGCCGCAGGGCGACAGTCGCGGCAAGCCGCCCTATCCTGCGCCGCACGATGACGAACCCCGAAGGCGGCCGCCTCTTCTTCCGCTCCGAATCCTTC
>JBEQBS010000209.1:0-6048 GCA_041639675.1 Rubritepida sp.
CGCGCCTTCGCCGCCGCCCGCGCCCGCGGCGACGAGGCGGCGGCCGCCCCGCTGCTGGCGGCCGCGGAGGGCCTGCTGGACGCCTACCTCACGCATTTCCTCATCCCGCACCGGGCCGGCGCCGATGCCATCTTCTCCCGCCAGCTCGCCTTCGCGGCCATGGGGGTGGCGACGCTGCTGGTCGCCACGGGGACGGCGGCGCATCGCGAGGCCCTGGCGCTGCTCGTGGATGCGCTGCTGGATTTCGGGCATCGCTTCGCCGCCGCCGATGGCGGCGAGGCCCTGGCCTTCCTGATGGGCCGGGCCACCAACCGCGACGCCTTCCCCGATTGCCACGGCGCCGCGCTGCTCGCCCTCCTCGCCGCGGCGCCGCTGCTGGAGGAGCCGCGAATCCTTCCCGCGCTGGTGGCGGGGCTGCGCTGCTACGCCCTGGGCAGCGCGCCGCCCTCGCCCGGCGCGGCCTTGGTGGATTCCGTGCATGTGCGCTGGGTGGACGAGGCGGGGCGGCTGCGCGACCACCCGGCCCCCTGGTCCTACCAGGCGGCGCTGACGCTGCGGCTGCTGGCGGCCCTGGCCGAGGGGCGGCACCCGGTGGCGCGCGCCGCCGCCGCCGCGCACCAGGACCGCCTGCCGGTGCTGATCGCCGTGCTGGTGGAGCAGCTGCGCCGGGCCATGCGGCCCCACACGGTGGAGGAGGTGGAGTTCCTCACCAGCGCCCTGTCCGCCGAGACCAATTCGGAGACGCAGCCCTGGGTGGGGATGGCGCTGGAGGGCGACCCCTTCAGTCTATGCTGAGGTTCAGGCGGCGCACCATCTCGCGCTCATAGTCCACGCGCTCGCGGATGAAGGAGAGGTAGGCATCGGGCGGCAGGTATTCGTCCGGCATCTCCCACTGGCGCGCCACGCGCTGCACGCTCTCGTCGCCCATCGCCTTGCGGAAGGCCCCGTGCAGGAAGGCGACGACCTCCGGCTCCATCCCCTTCGGGCCGGCGATGCCATAGGGGCTGGTGACGCTCATGCCATAGCCGAGGTCGCGCAGGGTGGGCGCGTCGGGGGCGAAGCGCAGGCGGGTGGGGGTCCAGGCGGCCAGCAGGCGGAACTCGCCGGATTCCACGTGCGGGCGCCAGGATTGCGCGTCGCTCACCATGTCAATCTGCCGGCCCAGCAGGGCGGTGACGCCTTCCTGCGCGCCGCGCATCGGGATGTGCTCCATCCGCGTGCCCTCGCGGGCCAGGATGTCCTCCTTCGCCAGGTGGTTGGAGGTGGCGATGCCGCTGGTGGAGTAGGTCAGCCGGCCGGGATTGGCCTTGGCGAAGTCCATCATCTGCCGCCAGTCGCGGAAGGGGCTGTCGGCGCGCACCACCGTGCCGAAGACGAAGCCGGTGAGCTGCATGACGGGGGTGAAGTCCGCCACCGGGTCCCAGGTCGGCTGCCGCGTCAGGAAGGGGTGGCGCAGGATGGAGAGGTGGTGGTGCGCGAGCGTGTAGCCATCCGGCCGCGCCTGCTGGATCAGGAAGGTGGCGGCCCGGGTGCCGCGCGCGCCGGCCATGTTCTCGATCACCACGGCCTGGCCGGTGTCCTTCTGGAACACCTCGAACATCGCGCGGTGATAGGCATCCAGCGAGCCGCCGGGCGGCCAGGGGATCAGGAAGCGGATCGTGCGGTTGGGGAAGCGCGCCTGGGCGAAGGCGGGCGTGGCCAGGGGCAGCGCAAGCATGGCGCGGCGTGCGATCATCATCGTTCCTCCCATCCGCCGCCGCCCTGTCCCGGGCGTGTCGGCCACAATCACCAGAAACCCCCGGTCGGAGCGCGGGCTTCGCCCGCGTGACGGGGCAGGCCGCACAAGGCTGGCGCCCTTCAACCGGGGTCGCCGCGGCGCTTTTCCCGCGCCGCGCAGCGACGCGGTAAACGCGCCGTGGGGCTCATTCCATCCGGATGCCCAGCCGGTTCACCATCTCGCGCTCCCACTCCGCGCGGCGGCGGATGAAGTCCACGTATTGCTCGGTGTCGAGATAGACCAGCGGCATGTCGAACTGGTTGCGCACGCGGGTGTTCTCCTCGCCCATCAGCGCGGTCTTGAAGGCGTCGTGCAGCACGCGCACCACGCCGGGGTCCATGCGCGGCGGGCCGCTGATGCCGTAGTTGCTGGTGACGACGATGTCGTGCCCCAGCTCCCGCAGCGTCGGCACGGTGGGGAAGCGGGGCGCCCGCTCCGCGCTCCAGACGCTCAGCAGGCGCATCTGCCCGGCCTCGACCTGCGGGGCCCAGGCGCTGCTGTCCGCCACCATGTGCACCTGCCCGCCCAGCGCGGCGGTGACGCCCTCGTTGGAGCCGCGGAAGGGCACGTGCAGCAGCTCGATTCCCTCCTTCATCGCCAGCTCCTCCATCGCCAGGTGGTTCGTCGTGGCGATGCCGGAGGTGGAGTAGGACACCTTGCCCGGATTGGCCTTGGCGTAGGCGACGAAGGCGCGGTAGTCGGCGAAGGGCGAATTCGCCGGCACCGCCATGCCGAACAGCCAGCCCGTCAGGCCGATGACGTGGGTGAAGTCCGTCACCGCATCCCATTGCGGGGTGCGCACCAGGAAGGGCCGGCGGATGATGGACAGGTGCATCTGCCCCAGCGTGTGGCCATCCGGCCGCGCCTCGCGCGCCAGGTGCACGGCGTGCAGCGTGCCGCCGGCGCCGGCCCGGTTCTCCACCACCACCGGCTGGCCCAGGGCGCGCGACGCCTGTTCGGAGAGCGAGCGCAGCTGGGCATCGGCGCTGCCGCCCGGCGGCCAGGGGACGATGAGGCGGATCGGGCGCTCGGGAAAGCGGCCCTGCGCCACGGCGGGCAGGGCGAGCGCGGAGCCGCCGAGGGCGAGCGCGGAGCGGCGCGTCAGCCTGGACATGGACGAGGAACCTCCTGGGTGCGGGGCCGTCATGGATTGCGGCCCCGTCATGCAGGCATGGAATCATGGCGCAACGGTGCTTGCCAAGGGGTTTCTGCATGGCGCCCCCCTGGGCTAGACAGGCGCCGTTCCGTGGTGAGGGTTCCATGTCCGAGCAGTTCGACGTCATCGTGATCGGGGCCGGCCCCGGCGGCTATGTCTGCGCCATCCGCGCCGCGCAGCTGGGGCTGAAGGTGGCCTGCGTGGAGAAGCGCGCCACCCTGGGCGGCACCTGCCTGAATGTCGGCTGCATCCCCTCCAAGGCGCTGCTGCAATCCTCCGAGAAGTTCGAGGAAACCAAGCACGCCCTGGCGGAGCACGGCGTGAATGTCGGCGCCGTCAGCCTCGACCTCGCGCGCATGCAGGCCCGCAAGGGCGAGGTGGTGGGCGCCAACGTCAAGGGCGTCGAGTTCCTGTTTAGGAAGAACAAGGTGACCTGGCTGAAGGGCGAGGGCAGCATCCCCGCGCCGGGCACCGTGCGGGTGGACGGCACGGACTACGCCACGAAGCACATCGTCATCGCCACGGGCAGCGAGAGCATCCCCCTGCCCGGCGTCGAGGTGGACGAGGCGCGCATCGTCACCTCCACGGGCGCGCTGGAGCTGGCGGAGGTGCCGAAGCACCTGGTGGTCATCGGCGGCGGCTACATCGGGCTGGAGCTGGGTTCCGTGTGGCACCGGCTGGGCGCCGAGGTGACGGTGGTGGAGTACCTGGACCGCCTGGTGCCGGCGATGGACGGCGAGGTCGGCAAGGCCTTCGAGCGCATCCTTGGCAAGCAGGGCCTGAAGTTCCGCCTCAAGACCAAGGTGACGGGCGCCAAGGTGGACGGAACCGGCGTGGACCTGAACGTGGAACCCGCCGCCGGCGGCACGCCGGAGACCATCCGCGCCGATGTGGTGCTGGTCGCCATCGGCCGCCGCCCCTTCATCGCCGGGCTGGGTCTGGAGGAGGCGGGCGTGGCGCTGGACGAGCGCGGGCGGGTGAAGACCGACGCGCATTTCGCCACCTCCGTGCCCGGCATCTGGGCCATCGGCGACGCCATCTCCGGCCCCATGCTGGCCCACAAGGCCGAGGAGGAGGGCGTGGCCCTGGCCGAGCAGCTGGCCGGGCAGAAGCCGCACCTCAACTACGGCACCATCCCCGGCGTCGTGTACACCTGGCCCGAGGTGGCCAGCGTGGGCGAGACGGAGGAGAACCTGAAGGCGCGCGGCCAGGGCTACAAGGTCGGCAAGTTCCCCTTCACCGCCAATGGCCGGGCGCGTGCGATGGGCAGCATGGACGGCTTCGTGAAGATCCTGGCCGATGACCGGACGGACCGCGTGCTGGGCGCGCACATCATCGGCCCCGATGCCGGCACGCTGATCGCGGAGATCGTGCTGGCGATGGAGTTCGGCGCCTCGGCCGAGGACGTGGCCCGCACCTGCCACGCGCACCCCTCGCTGAACGAGGCGGTGAAGGAAGCGGCCCTGGCGGTGGACGGCCGCGCGCTGCACATCTGACAACCGCGGCCCCGGCGGCGCGTTCCCCTGGCGGTTTCCCAGGAAGGAGCGCCGCCATGGGCCTGTTCTCGAAGAGCATCAAGACGCTGGACGACCTCTTCGTCCACACGCTGCAGGACATCTACTACGCCGAGCAGCAGATCGAGAAGAACCTGCCCACCATGATCGAGAAGGCGCAGGACCCCAGCCTCAAGCAGGGGCTGCGCCAGCACCTGGACGAGACGCGCGGCCAGATCGGCCGGCTGGAGCAGGTGTTCCGCCAGCACGGCCACGAGCCCAAGGGCGCGCAATGCGCCGCCATGGACGGCATCCTGGCCGAGGCGAAGGAAATCCTGGGCGACGTGTCCGACCCGGAGGTGACGGATGCGGCCATCATCTCCTCCGCCCAGGCGGTGGAGCACTACGAGATGACGCGCTACGGCACGCTGGTGGCCTGGGCGAAGCAGCTCGGCCGGGCGGATTGCGCCGCCCTGCTCCAGGCCAACCTGGATGAGGAGAAGGCGGCCGACGCCAAGCTGACGATGGTGGCCGAGACGCGGGTGAACCGCGCGGCGGCATGACGCCGGGGCCGGTTGCGGGCGGGGCGCTACCCCTCCCGCAGCCGCCCGCGCTCCACCACGACGGCCCAGCGGCGGCGCTCGGCGTCCAGGAAGGCGCCGAAGGCTGCCGGGTCGGCGCTCGTCTCCACCTCGCAGCCCTGCTCCTGCATGCGGGCCACCACCGCGGGGTCGGCCAGCGCCGCGCCCATCGCGGCGTGCAGGCGCACGCGCACGGCCTCCGGCGTGCCGGCGGGTGCCACCAGCCCGTACCAGGTGGCGCTGTCCAGCGCCGGGAAGCCCTGTTCCAGGCTGGTGGGAATGGCGGGCGCGACGCGCGAGCGCGCCTGCCCCGCCACCGCCAGCCCGCGCAGCGTGCCCGCCGCCAGGAAGGGCAGGAAGGGCGCCGCGGCGTTGGAGATCAGCGCCACCCGCCCCGCCAGCACGTCCTGCAGGGCGGGCGCCGTGCCGCGGTAATGGATGAACTCCACCTCCATCCCCAGCTCAAGCCCCATCATCGCCCCCAGCGCATGCGCCGTGGTGCCCGCGCCGGGCGTGCCGAAGGTCAGCGGCGGGTTCGCCGCGCGGCCGCGCGCCGCAAGGGCGGCCAGGTCCGCCACGCCCAGCCGCGGGTCGGCGGCGATGATGTTGGGCGAGGCGCCCATCAGCCCGATGGGGGAAAAATCGCGCTCCGGGTCATAGGGCGTTCGGCCATGGGTGAGGGCGGAGATGACGAAGGAGCCGCTGCCGGCCAGCAGCAGCGTCTGCCCGTCCGGCGCGGCCTTGGCGACGATGTCGTTGCCCAGGATGCCGCCGGCCCCGCCGCGATTCTCCACCACGAAGGCCACGCCCAGGCGCTGCGCCATCGCATCGGCCAGGATGCGGCCGAGGATGTCGTTGGAGCCGCCGGCGGTGAAGGGGATGACGAGGCGGATCGGCCGCCCCTGCGCGAGCGCGGGCGTGGCAAGGGCTGGCAGCGCCAGGAACAGGCGGCGTGTGGGCATGGCGGTCCTCCGTTTCGCGCAGCTTGGCGAAGCGCGGCGCCGGGGCCAAGCTGCGCGGCGACCGTTTCCGGAGACGCCA
>JBEQBS010000210.1:0-6015 GCA_041639675.1 Rubritepida sp.
CCGATCTGGGCGGGCCGCGCGCCGGTGGCGGCGGCCAGCGCGGCGGCCCAGGCGGCATCCACCGGGCCATGGCCATGCACCGCATCCGCGCAGAGCAAGGTGCCGGGCGGCAGGGTGGGGTCCAGCCCGCCGCACAGCCCGAAGGACAGCACGGCGGCGGGGCGCGGCGCGGCCGCCAGCAATGCCCGCAGCCGAACGCCGTCGCCGCCAGTGGCCAGGAAGGGCAGGGGGGCGAGCAGCCGCGCCTCCGCGCGCAGGCCGCAGGCCACGAGGGTGCCGGGATGCATGGGCGGGGTATGGACGAAAAAAGGGGGGGTGGGCACGGGGGGCGCCCACCCCCCTCGAAGTTAGGTGTCACCCGCGGGGATAGGGTGCCCGCAGGAGCACATCCGGGAGAGACAAGGGAAGGTCGGGGGGGACCGTTCCCGTGCACACCCTCAATGCGGCGGCTGAAGATTCGGTTGCCGGGGTGGAGGCGAAAAATCGCGCGGCGTGATATCCGCGCCAGGACACCAGGGGGAACCGCATGCTGCCGCTGCACGGGATGAAGATCGTCGAACTGGGGCACTACATCGCCGCGCCCTTCTGCACCCGCCTGCTGGCCGACCTGGGTGCGGAGGTCATCAAGGTGGAACCCCCCGGCGGCGACCCCTTCCGCGGCTGGGGGGCGCAGCAGGACGGGCATTCCGTGTGGTTCAGCGTGCATGGCCGCAACAAGCTGAGCGTCACGCTGGACCTGAAATCCGCCGAGGGGCAGCGGCGGGTGAAGGCGCTGTGCGCCCGCGCCGATGCGGTGGTGGAGAATTTCCGCCCCGGCTACCTGGAGCGCATCGGGCTGGGGCCGGACGTGCTGCAAGCCGCCAATCCCGGCCTGACGGTGGCGCGCATCAGCGGCTATGGCCAGGACGGCCCGTATCGGGACAAGCCGGCCTTCGGCGCCATCGGCGAGGCGATGGGCGGGCTGCGCCACCTCACCGCCAATCCGGGCCAGACGGAGCTGCCGCCGCCGCGCTGCGGCGTCTCCATCAGCGACGACCTGGCGGGGATGTATGCGGCGCTGGCCGTCGTCTCCGCCTGCTGGGGGCGCGCGGCCAATGGCGGCAAGGGGCGCGTGCTGGACCTCGACCTCGTCTCCTCCGTCTTCTCGCTCATGGAGGGCATGCTGACCGAGCACGGGCTGTTCGGCTGGGTGCGCCAGCCGCAGGGCGCGGCCATCGCCACGGCGGCGCCCACCAACACCTATCCCTGCGCGGACGGGAAATGGCTGTGCATCGCCGGCAACAGCGACCTGATCTTCGCGCGGCTGATGGGCATGATCGGCCGCGCCGACCTGCGCGACGACCCGCGCATGGCCAGCAATGGCGGCCGCTGCGAACATGCCGCCGAGCTGGACGCCGCCATCGCCGCCTGGACGCGCACCCGCACGGCGGCCGAGGCGCAGGCGCTGCTGGAGGAGGCGGAGGTGCCATGCTCGCGCCTCTACGACATCAAGGACGCCGCCGAGGACCCGCATTTCATCGCGCGCGGCATCGTGTCGCGCGTCGAGGACCCGCTGCTGGGGCCGGTGCTGCACCCCGCGCCGCCCTTCCGCATGGATGGCGCCGGGCCGGCGGAGATGATCCGCTGGACCGGGCGCGCGGCCGGCGCCGACAACGACCACGTCTTCCACGAGATCCTGGGGGAGCCCCGCGCATGATCGAACTCTCCGAAGTCTCCCCGCGCGACGGGTTGCAGCCGATCGGCCAATGGGTGCCGACGGAGACGAAGATCGCCCTGGTGCGCGCGCTGCACGCCGCCGGCATCCGCCGCATGGAGGTGGGCAGCTTCGTCAGCCCGAAGGCCATCCCGCAGATGGCCGACACGGCGGAGGTGCTGCGCGCCGCCCTGGAACTGCCCGGGCTGGAATGCACCGTGCTGGTGCCCAACCGGCGCGGCTTCGACGCCGCGCTCCAGGCGGGCGCGCACCGCATCGGCTTCTTCATGTCCGTCACGGAATCGCACAACCGCGCCAACCTGAACCGCGGCCGCATGGACAGCTTCGCCGAACTCGCCGCCCTGCTGCGCGAGGTGCCGAAGGGCACGAAGGTGCGCTGGAACCTCTCCTGCGCCTTCCACTGCCCCTTCGAGGGCCCGGTGCCCGAGGCCGATGCGCTGGACATGGTGGAGCGCGTGCAGGCGCTGGACCCGGAGATGGAGGTGAGCATCTGCGACACCACCGGCAATGCCGCCCCCGACCAGGTGCGCCGGGTGTTCGGCCATGCCCTGGGCTCCTGGGGCGAGCGCTTCGCCTTCCACGGCCATGACACCTACGGGCTGGGGGTGGCGAACAACCTGGCGGCCTTCGAGGCCGGCTGCCGGGTGTTCGACGCGGGCTCGGGCGGGATCGGCGGCTGCCCCTATGCGCCGGGCGCCACCGGCAACACGGCGATGGAGGACTTGGCCTGGGTGTTCCGCCGCATGGGCGTGCCGACCGGGCTGGACTGGCCGGCGCTGCTGGCGGCGGCGGACATGGCCGCGGCTATCCCCGGCGCGCTGCCCGGGGGGCGGGTGCGGGGCGTGCCGGGCGCGCGAGGTTAAGGTGGTAGGGGAAGGAATTAAAGAGAATGAGCAAAACTGCCGTTACAGAACACATCAGAAATGCTTTTCAACAACTTATATTGGCTGGATCTCGTGAACCTAACAAACAAATATTTACTTTATGGCAGCAAATTTTTGGGCATGATTCATTGGAATGCATGAGAGCGATTACTAGTTTATCTCGTGACTGCGATCGAGCCAGATCTATTATAAAAAAAGCAGAAATGGAGGACGAGGAGAAGAACGCATTCTTTTCTAGTCTCGATCAGATAACAATATTTTTAAATCCGCTGAATTTTCATGTTCCTTATATAAATTACCAACAGAATCTAACTCAGAACCAAGTAGGCATAGTTGGTATGGCCTCCTATGCAGTCAAACAATATTCTCCTGAGGGTATTGTTGACGAAGTTGAATTGGCAGGTTTAATTGAAGAATTGGAAAATATCCTAACAGATATCGAACACACTAATTTTCCTGATGAATTAGGAAACATTTTAAGAAACCAGTTATTCTATCTTTTGACATGTCTGAAGGCAATCAAAATTTGGGGTTTGCAGGCTGCGTGCGACGCTCTTGCTGTTGGAATGCTGACACTTACAAGAACGCAGATTTATATAGGAAATAACTCTGGAGATGGGCAAGAAAAATTTCAACAAAAAAGCCTGCTTGACCGGATCAAGAGTTTTTTTGTGGGCGCGCATAAAGTAGTGCAAACTGCTGATCAGGCAGCAAAACTTACTCGTGACGGAATAGATTTCTATAATTCTCTTGGAAATGGAGGTCCTCCTAATCTACTTACTTGAAAAGTCGCAAGGATTGCTTTTTCCGCTAGCGCCGCGCGCGCGGCTCCACCGTCAGCGCGGCGAGCTGCGCCAGGCCCACGTCCACCTCGTCGCCCGGGGCCAGGCGGCGCACGAACTCCCGCACCTCCGGCGTGCGCGCGACGATCGAGCGCACCTCGCCCGAGGGGCCGGCGAAGGTGACGCGGCCGGTGGCGGGGTTCACCGCCTGGACCCGCGCGCGGAAGCCCAGGGCGGACATGCCGCCGATGCCCGGGCGCGCGCCCTCCGGCCGGCGGGCGGTGCCGGCCGCGGCGACGGGCTGGCTGGGGCTGCCCGGCGCGGCCAGGGCCAGGGAGACGGCGCCGCTCATCTGCGCCACCACGCGGTCGCCACGGCGGATGCGCTCGAAGCCGCGCATGCCCTCGGGCGCGGTGAAGGTCTCGGCCTCGCCATCCTCCATGCGCAGCGTCACCTGCCGCGTGCGGCGGTCAACCGCCTCGACCGTGGCGGTGGAGGAGACGGTGCGCGCCATCTCCGCCGGGCCGGGCAGGGCGGGCTGGGCGGCGGCGGGCGCCAGCGGGACGAGGGCGAGCAGGCCCAGCAGGGGCAGCAGGCGCGGGGTCATGGCGGTTCTCCTTCCGGTTGCGGGAAGGCTGCCGGCGGCGCCGGGCGCGGGCAAGCGGGGCTGGACGCGCGGCACAGCCGGTGAACCGCCTACATGCAGGCGATGGGGCTGACCTCCACCATCACCACCACCGGCATGGCCGTGAAGTAGGAGTACGGGAAGTCCCCGGTGGCGCCGGCCGGCAGGCGGTGCTGGACGTAGCGCGGGCTCTGGCGGTGCTGCTGGGTGGTGCGGCCGTCCGTCCAGGTCACGTCCGGCACCAGGGTGAGGAAGTCCATGCCGCGCGTGGTGGGGTTGTGGACGCGCAGGATGATGACGGTGGGGCTGTCCTGGATGGCAGCCTGCACCACGGCCGCGCAGGGCACACCGGAGGCCATGCGCCACGGCACGTCGGTGGCCGCGGCGGCGGGCAGGGCGGCGAGGGCGATGGCGGCGGTCAGGGCGCGCAAGGCGGTTCCTCCGGGCAGGGGTGGTGCAGCGCACCACCCCGGCGGGCGCCGCGTCAAGCGCGGCTTGCCAGGGCGGCCCCCCGCGCCTAGAACCCGCGGCAAGGCGGCACCCCTGGAGGCCGCCTGTCCGCGTTTGGGGCCATCCCATCCGCCGGGCGAACCACACCGCGAGATAGGAGTAGCAGTCATGGTCCAGACCATCAGGATCGAGGCCGCGGCGCGCGGGCGTGCCGGTAAGGGGGCGGCGCGCGCGACCCGGCGTGAGGGCATGGTGCCCGGCGTGATCTACGGTGCGAAGCAGGAGGCGACGCTGATCGCCCTCGACCCGCGCGTGATCATGAAGGAGATGCACAAGGGCGGCTGGCAGTCCCACCTGTTCGAGGTCGCGGTCGCCGACGGCCCCACGGTGACGACGCTGATGCGCGACGTGCAGTTCGACCCCGTGTCGGACCAGCCGATCCACATTGACTTCCAGCGCCTGGCGCCCGGCGCGCGCATCCGCGTGAAGGTGCCCGTGGTGTTCCTGAACGAGGAGACCTCCGCCGGCATCAAGGCGGGCGGCGTGCTGAACGTCGTGCGGCGCGAGCTGGAGGTGACGGTGGCCGTGGACGCGGTGCCCGAGAGCTTCGTGATTGACCTGGGCGAGGCCAAGATCGGCGACAGCCTGCGCTGGTCCGCCGTGAAGGACCAGGCCGGCGCCAAGCCGGTGATCCAGGGCCGCGACTTCGTGGTGGCCACCATCGCCGCGCCGACGGTCGAGGATGAGGGCCCGGTGGCCGCGCCGCCGCCGCCCGAGGCGACCAAGCAGAAGCAGCCCCAGGGCAAGGGCGGCGCCGCCCCGGCCGCCAAGGCGCCCGCGAAGAAGAAGTAGCGGAAGGCCGCTGCCGTGCGCCTGTGGGTCGGCCTGGGGAATCCGGGCAGCGAGCACGCGCGGCAGCGGCACAATATCGGCTTCATGGCGCTGGACGCGATCGCCCGCCGCCATGGCGCCACGCCCTGGCGCGCGAAGTTCAAGGGTGAATGCGCCGAGGTGACGCTTGGGCGGGAAAAGTTCCTGCTGCTGCAGCCGCAGACCTACATGAACGCCTCCGGCGATTCCGTGCAGGCGGCCTGCGCCTTCCACAAGATTCCCATCGGCGACGTGACGGCCTGGCATGACGAGCTGGACCTGGCGCCGGGCAAGGTGCGGGTGAAGCAGGGCGGCGGCACGGCCGGGCACAACGGGTTGCGCGACATGCAGCGCGCCTTCGGCAGCGCGGAGTTCGGCCGGGTGCGGCTGGGCATCGGCCATCCCGGCGACAAGAGCCGCGTGACGGGCCACGTCCTGGGCAACTTCGCCAAGGACGAAACCTGGCTGGCCCCGCTGCTGGATGCCCTGGCCGACCACGCCCCCCTGCTGGCCGAAGGCCGGCCGGAGGATTTCATGACCCGCATCGCGGAGGCGACCCGGTGAATTTCGAGGACGAGATCTTCGGTGGCCCCTCGGCGGCCGACCGGGTGAATGGCGATGCCGCGCTGGCCCAGGCGCTGCGCGGCTATGCGGCCACCGAGGCGCAGGCGGCGGCCAGCCTGCGCGCCT
>JBEQBS010000211.1:0-5924 GCA_041639675.1 Rubritepida sp.
CGATATGCCACGCCGATGGGGCTGGTGCGCGACCTGCGCGCGGCCGGCGAGACGGCGGCCCTGGCGCAGCGGGACCGCCGGGTGCCGCCGCGCGCCCTCTTCCCCGCGGCGCTCGCCGCCATCCCGCTGGAGTTCGAGCTGCCGCTGCTGGTGATGACCGGCTGGGCGCCGCATGAATCCCAGCCCCGCCCCGCCCCGCGCGGCAGCGCCGATGCCCGCCTGGCCGAGGCCCTGGGCACGGTGGAGCGCCCGGCCGGCGAGAAAGCGGGTTGAAGCCGGGGGCCGGGCGGCGCATTTTGGGGCGGAACCCCTGGCGATGACGCGCACGATGGACAAGCAAGGCGGCGAATCGCGCCGCATCACCCTGCATGCCCCCGAGGATTTCGCGGGGATGCGCCGCGCCGGCCGCCTGGCGGCCGAGGCGCTGGACATGATCGGCGAGCATGTGCGCCCCGGCGTCACCACCGGCGCGCTGGACGCGATCCTGCACGAGTTCATCATCGCCCATGGCGCCACCCCGGCCACGCTGGGCTATCGCGGCTATGCCCATTCCTCCTGCATCTCGGTCAACCACGTGGTCTGCCACGGCATCCCGGGCGAGCGCGTGGTGGCCGAGGGCGACATCCTCAACATTGACGTCACGCCCCTGCTGGATGGCTGGCACGGCGACAGCAGCCGCATGTACGTGGCAGGCACGCCCTCCACCAAGGCGCGGCTGCTGATGGACGTGACCTACGAGGCGATGATGCGCGGCATCGCCGCCGCGAAGCCGGGCAACACCTTCGGCGACATCGGCCACGCCATCCAGTCCTATGCCGAGAAGCACCGCTTCTCCATCGTGCGGGACTTCTGCGGCCACGGCATCGGCCGCAACTTCCACGAGGCGCCGAACGTGCTGCATTTCGGCCGCCCCGGCGAAGGCCCGGTGCTGAAGCCGGGCATGTTCTTCACCATCGAGCCGATGGTGAATGCCGGCCGGCCGGAGGTGAAGATCCTGGATGATGGCTGGACCGCCGTGACGCGCGACCGCTCGCTCTCCGCCCAGTTCGAGCACATGGTGGGCATCACCGAGGCGGGCTGCGAGATCTTCACCCTCAGCCCCGCCGGCCTGCACAAGCCCGGCGCATGACGCGCCGGCGCGGCGTGGCCGATGCGGCAGGGCTGTTCGAGGCCGCCCCGCCCAGGGCCAGCGCCGCCGCCCTGGGCAGCGAGGGCCACCGCGACCGCATGCGCCAGAAGCTCCTGGAAGGCGGCGGCACCGCCCTGCTGGACTACGAGCTGCTGGAGATGGTGCTGTTCTCCGCGCAGGCCCGCAAGGACACCAAGCCGCTGGCCAAGGCACTGATCGCCCAGTTCGGCAGCCTGGCCGAGGTGCTGGCCGCGCCGATGCCGGCCCTGATGCAGGTGAAGGGCCTGGGGCGCTCCGGGACCGCGGCGATCAAGCTGGTGCAGGTGGCGGCCGGGCGCCTGGCCCGCGCGGAGGTCCGGGAGGCGCCGCTGCTGAACAACTGGGAGCGCCTGCAGGGCTACCTCACCGCCGCCCTGGCGCGGGAGCGCACGGAGCAGTTCCGCGTGCTGTTCCTGGATGGCCGCAACCGCCTGCTGGCCGACGAGGTGATGGGCGAGGGCACCGTCAACCACGCCCCGGTCTATCCGCGCGAGGTGGTGCGCCGCGCCATCGAGCTGCACGCCACGGCGCTGATCCTGGTGCACAACCACCCCTCCGGCGACCCGACGCCGAGCCGCGCCGACGTGGAGATGACGCGGGAGGTGGCGGAGGCGGCGCGCATCATGGGCATCACCCTGCATGACCACCTGGTGGTGGGGCGCGGCGGCACGGCCTCGCTGCGCCAGCTGGGGCTGATGTAGCGCCGGCCAGGCCGCCCGGCCCGCCTCAGCGCCGCAGCGCCGCCGCGACCTCGCGCACGAAGGCGCCGGCATCGGCGGCCGGGGGGTCGCGCCGGGGCATGGAGACGCGCAGCCGCAGCATCTGCCCGCCCGCCGCGCCGACGCAGACGGTGCTCTGCACCGGCTGGCGGCCGTAATTGCCTTCCAGCGCGGCGCAGCGGAACAGGCCGGCCACCTCCTCCTCGCGCACCACGCGCAGGCGGCGGTTGCGGCTGGCATGCTCGCTCGCCGCATCCTTCCAGCGGCCGTATTCGGCCTGGACCTCCGGCGCGGCGAAGCCGTCGGGCAGGGGCACGGGCGGGCGCAGCACCTGCACGAAGGCCGCCGCCTGGCGGTTGGCGGTGGCGTAGGCCACCTCGCGCCCCGGCAGCGGCTCGGAGAGCGGGTTGTCCGAGCCGCGGCGCAGCCCGGCGGCCTCCTCGGGCAGGCGGGCGGCCAGGGCGGCCGGCCCATCCGCCGGGCGGGTGGCGCCGGGCCCTTCCGCGCCCCCCTCCGCGCAGGCGGCGAGCGCCAGCGCGGCGAGGAGGGCCGCGGCCCTCAGTGGTGCGGCGGCGCCGGCACGGGCAGGCCCATGCCGAGATGCGCGTTCGCGATCAGGATGCCTTCCCACAGCAGCTCCAGTCCGATCCAGGCGATGAGTGCGACGCCGATGTAGGCGATGATCTTGAAGCGGTCGAGGATGCGCGCCAGCCAGCCGCCCAGCAGGCCCATCATGACGATGGAGATGCCAAGCCCCACGATCAGCAGGGTGAAGTTGGCGCGCGCCACGGCGGCCACCGCCAGCACGTTGTCCAGGCTCATGGACACGTCGGCGATGATGATCTGCCACAGCGCCGCCATCAGCGACTTCTGCTGCACCTCGCCGCCCTCGGCGGCGTCGTCGGCCGCCTTGGTGTGCAGCAGCTCCCGCAGGAAGGTGACGGCGATGTAGAGCAGCGCCGCGCCGCCCACGATGTCCACCCACCACAGCGCCAGCAGGTAGGAGGCGAAGATGGAGAAGATGATGCGCAGCACGGCGGCGGCGACGATGCCGAACAGCACCGCCTTGTTGCGCTGCGCCTCGGGCAGGCCGGCCGCGGCCAGGCCGATCACCACGGCGTTGTCACCCGAAAGGATGATGTTCAGCCACATGATCTGGGCCAGGCCCGGCAAGGCGCCGGTGATGGATTCCATCGAATTGCTCTCCGCGCACAGAAAGGGCGGCCCGCCTTGTGTGGCGGGTCCGCCCGGCCTTCCTCAACGGTGCGCGGTGGCGCCCCGCCCCGGCGAGCGCCGGGAGGCGGAGCTTAGCGGCGGCACATGGCCGCGTCCTGTGCGCGGGCTGTCCCCAGGGTTAAGCCCGCGACAGCCTCAATGCCGGTCGGTGGGCCGGCGGGCCGCGTTCCACACCGCCTGCGTCACCAGCGCCACCACCGCGGCCAGCACCGCGGCCTGGAGCAGCGTGGCCCCGGCCCAGACCCAGGCCGGGAAGACGCCCGGCAGGGCCAGGTAGCCCATCGGCAGCAGCAGGAAGGCGTAGGAGCCCGGCACGCGGTCGGCGACCTCATGCGTGCCCTGCCAGATCATGTCGCCAGCGACATAAAGGATGATGGCGAGGCCGACCCAGGCGATCCAGCGGTGCTTGTTCAGCAGGTTGGCGATGAAGGTGGCGGCCACGCCCATCAGCACCACCGAGATGGCGAGGCCGATCACCAGCACATAGGGGTGGTCCTTCGCCGCGCCGGCCACGGCCAGCACGTTGTCCAGGCTCATGGACACGTCGGCCACCAGGATCTGGCCGATGGCCTGGGGCAGCGTCTTGCGCGCCGCGCCCTCGGCATCCACCGCGACGCCGTCGCCATGCGCCTCGGCATGGCCGCCGGAGCGCAGCTCGCGGTACATCTTCCAGCACACCCACAGCAGCAGCACGCCGCCGGCGAGCGTGATGCCGACGATGGCCAGCAGCTGCGTGGTGATGGCGGCGAAGCCGATGCGCATGATGGTGGCGGCGCCGATGCCCCACAGGATGGCGGTGCGCCGCTGCTCGGGCGGCAGCCCGGCCGCGGCCATGCCGACGACGATGGCGTTGTCGCCCGCCAGCACGATGTCGATCAGCAGCACCTGGAAGAGTGGGACGAGCCAGTCGGGCATGGCAATCAGCCTCGTAATGAACGGTCCATCTTCCTTGGACCGCCCGGCGCCGTGGGTCATTGCGCCCGGCATAACTGTGGATTGCAGATTCGCAACACTTGCCGCGCGGCCCATCCCGCCGCATTCCTGCGGCCCTGCTTGCCCGGAGTCCGCCGCATGGTCCCCCGCTACACCCGCCCCGAGATGGCCGCCATCTGGTCGCCCGAGGAGCGCTTCCGCATCTGGTTCGAGATCGAGGCGCTGGCGGCGGAGAAGATGGCGGAGCTGGGGACCATCCCGACCGCATCCGCCCGCGCCATCCGCGAGGCCGGCGCGCGCAAGGTCGCCGCCATCACGCCGGCGGATCTGGAGCGGATTGACGCCATCGAGCGCGTGACGCGCCACGACGTCATCGCCTTCCTCACCTGGCTGGGCGAGGGCGAGGCGGGCCAAGGGGGAGGCATGGGCGAGCACGCCCGCTACATGCACCAGGGCATGACCAGCTCCGACGTGCTGGACACCTGCCTTTCCGTGCAGATGGCCCGCGCCGCCGACCTGCTGATCGCCGATTGCGAGGCGGTGATGGCCGCGGTGAAGCGCCGCGCCATCGAGCACCAATACACCCCCACCATCGGCCGCTCCCACGGCATCCATGCCGAGCCGACCACCTTCGGCCTGAAGCTGGCCGGGCACTACGTGGAGTTCGCCCGCAACCTGGAGCGCCTGAAGGCCGCGCGCGCCGAGGTGGCGACCTGCGCCATCTCCGGCCCCGTCGGCACCTTCGCCAGCGTGGACCCGCGGGTGGAGGCGCATGTGGCGGAGAAGCTGGGGCTGGCGGTGGAGCCCGTCTCCACCCAGGTGATCCCGCGCGACCGCCACGCCGCCTTCTTCTGCGCGCTGGCCGTGGTGGCCGGCGCGGTGGAGCGCCTGGCCACCGAGGTGCGCCACCTGCAACGCAGCGAGGTGCGCGAGGCGGAGGAGTTCTTCCACGCCGGGCAGAAGGGCAGCAGCGCCATGCCCCACAAGCGCAACCCGGTGCTGAGCGAGAACCTGACCGGCCTGGCCCGCCTCGTGCGCGGCTACGCCATGCCGGCGCTGGAGAACGTCACCCTCTGGCACGAGCGCGACATCTCCCATTCCTCCGTGGAGCGCGTGATCGGCCCGGATGCGACCATCGCGCTGGACTTCGCGCTGATGCGCCTGGCCGGGATGATGGAGAAGCTGACCATCTACCCCGAGCGCATGGAGGAGAACCTGGAATCGCTGGGCGGCGTGGTGCACAGCCAGAAGGTGCTGCTGGCGCTGACCCAGGCCGGGCTGTCGCGCGAGGGCGCCTATGCCGCCGTGCAGCAGGCCGCCATGGCCACCTGGCTGAAGCTGGGCAAGGCGGACGCCAAGCGCTTCGCCGAGAACCTGCTGGCCGTGCCCGAGGTCGCGGCCTGCATGGACGCCGCCGCGCTGAAGGCGGCGATGGACCCGCAGCGGGACTTCCGCCACGTGGACACGGTCTTCGCCCGCGTCTTCGGAACACCCTGAAGGCGCCACGATTCGGCCACGCGCGTTCATATATTCAGGGCATGAACCGAAAGGGTCCTGCCATGCGTGGCCTTCGCAAGCTGTTCGTCGCCGCGGCGCTGGGTGCCGCGGCCCTCGTCCCCGGCGCCGCCCAGGCCTGGGACGGGCACCGCCACTGGGGGCCGCCGGTGCGCTACTACGCGCCGCCGCCGCCGCCCGTCTATTACGTGCCGCCGCGGCCGGTCTTCCTGCCGCCGCCGCCGCCCCGCCACTGGGGGCCGCCGGCCTACTACGCCCCGCCGCCGCGGCACTGGGGCCCGCCGCCGGGCCATTGGCGCCACCACCGCCGCTGGTAACGGCGCGCGCGCCCGCGCCGGATGCGGGCGCGATGT
>JBEQBS010000212.1:0-5930 GCA_041639675.1 Rubritepida sp.
TGGCCTCGGCACGGATGGCGTCGAGATCGGGAGCGGCGCGGGTGGGCTCGGGTGGCGCGGACGCGGGCGGGGAATTGGCGGGCGTGTCGGTCACGGTGGTCTCCTGGGGTGCGGTGTTGGACGGCGCGGGCGGCGCCGGCGGGGCAGCCGGGGTGTCCGGCGTCGTCTCGGGCATGGATGGGTCCTCGTTGGGCAGGGGTGGCTCGACGGCAGGCGTTGGGGCGCCCTGATCGCCCTCCGCCCGGACGGTCGCGTCGCGATCCACCGGGACCGGCACGACGGAGATCTCGAAGGGCTCCCAATCCACCGCGCGATGGACCGTGGTGCCGGTGGCGGCGTCAGGCCGCGGCTCGTAGCGATGCACGCGATAGCCGACGCTGACCGCACGCAGGGTGCCGTCTGCGATGCGCTGCCAGACGGGCTCCACATCGGCGGCGGCGGAGAAGAGCAGCGTGGCGTAGCCGCGCCCGCGCTCGAGGCGGGCGGCGACGACGCGGCCCAGCACGTCGCGCGCGTCGCCGCGGCGGTGAGTGTTCAGCACCGGGGCCTGGCCCGAGCGCAGCGCGTCCATGCGCACCGCGTTCAGCGACATCTCCAGCTCCTCGGTGATGAGGCCAAGGCCCGGGACAAAGTTGCGGGCACGGGCGCCGGTGCTCCACACCACCTCGACGGTGCGGGCCTCGCGGTCCACGGTGGCGGGCGCGGTGAGGGCGCGCTGCGCCACATGCACGCCGGGCGGGGGCACCTCCGGAAGCGGACGCGCAGCAGTGATCACCGGCGCGGCACCGCTGCCGCCCGGGTCGGTGGTCTCGGTCATGGTCAGCCCTGTACTGGTGTGTCGGGCGCGGGCGTGTCGCGCATGGGTGCCGCGGCGCCGGTCGCCGCGATCTCCACGGCGGCCATCTGCGCGGCGTCCTGGGCAGCGCCGGACTTCGCGACGCGGCGCGGATCGGTGTCGAGCGACAGCCCGGCATCGTCGAGCAGCGCGTTGGCCTCGCGGATCATCTCCACCGCAGCCCGGAAGTCGTAGCCGAAGGCACCGGCCGCCTCCGGCTGCGGCACGAAGCCCGCGCGGACCTGCGCGATCAGGGCCGTGGTGTCCTTGAGGGGGTCGATCATCTCGTGGGCCGGCGGGACGTGTGACACGCCATCGGGCATGTCGGCGCCCCAGAGCCCGAGCAGCGCCCCCTGCGCGTGAAAGCGCTCCGCGATGGGGCGGACCAGCATGGGGATGAGCATGCCGTACTGGACCTGCTCGCACAGACGGCGGAACTCGATCTTGCCAGCGCGCAGCGAGGAGTAGTTCGCTTGTGTCAGGTCGCCCGAGACCTGGTCGTAGGTCAGGCCGGCACCGACGGACGCGGCCTCCAGCGCGCGACGGGCAAAGGCGGTGTGCGATCCACCGCCGCTCGGGTTCACCACCTCCACGCTGCCCATGCCGCGGCGATACAGGATCATGCCCGGCTCGAAGCTCTCGACCGTGCGGCCCTGCGCGTCGCGGAGCAGGCCCGCAGCGGCGCCGGTCAGCACCTCGTCGCCCTCCTCCGTGACGACGGCGGCGAGGCAGGCCTCGATCTTGGCTTTCATCAGCAGCGCGGCCTCATAGTCGCCGAGGTCGCGCAGCCGGAGCAGCACCGGCGCGAGCCAGGAGACGTCGCGAAGCTGACCGGGCCGGCGTTTGCGGTAGATGTGCAGGACGTCGCTGGCGGGCACGCGCTGGCTGGACAGCCAGCTGGCGCCGCCCGGCAGCAGCCAGGAGGCACCAGGGTGGACGCGGTGCAGCCAGTAGCCGACCGGCTCACCGGCCTCACCGAGCGCGATGCCCTGGATCGTCGGCGCGCCCTCCACCATGCCCTGGCGCGCGGTGTCGAGGTGGTCGCTCTCAAGCACCTGTAGCCGGAGGCCGATAGGATTCACCGCGGAGGGAGGCGTCGGCAGGAACCTGACGAAGCACTCCCCGCTCTCCACCACGGCGCGCATCACCAGCGCCTGCAGCCCATAGAGGTCGAGCCGCCCCTCCGCGTCACAAACGGTGCTCTCCGCCCAACGCTGCCAGGCACGGCCATGCGCGTCGTCCGGCCAGCGCGTGGTGATGCCGGCCCCCACCGCATTGCCGGTCCAGAGATCGACGATGCGGCTGGCATAGGGGTCGTTGCGCACGGCATCGCGCGCACGACGGGCGACCGTGGCGGCAGCCGCGCCGACCTCCGCATTGGCCGAGCCGCGCGAGGGCGCCCAGCCGGCAGAGGCCCGCGTATCCTGCGCGGCGGCATAGCCGCGGATGACGTTCCACGCGTCACGGATGCGGCCCATCACGCGGTTCCCCCGCGCGAGAAGCTGGCCAGCGTCGTGCCCGGGCGCCGCGCCGCGGAGATCTCCGCCCCGCGCAGCACCGCCAGCGCCCGGCCCAGCTCATCGAGGCTGCGATACTCCACCGTCCGCCCCTCGAAGCTCGCCCGCGTCGTGCCGCCCGTGTACGCCGCCGCCAGCACCTGCGCGCGGCTCCCCGCCGGCTGCGCCAGCGCCCAGGCGAGAACGGCCGGGTCCATCACGACATCGCCTCGGTGTAGAGGATGGTCGCCGCCACATTCGCCGTGCCCGAGAAGCTGGTCGCGACGAGGCTCAGCGTCTCGGGCGTGGTGCCCAGGATGTTGGTCGCCAGCGCCTGCAACTGCCGCAGATCGAAGCTCTGCACGCCCTGGCCGCCGGCCGGGGTGTAGCCGGCCCAGACGCGTTCGCCGCCGGTGATGGCGGTGGCCGCCGTGTCCTGCTCCGCCAGCGAGGAGGGGCTGCCCAGCGTGGGCAACCCCTGCCAGGTCGGCCCCGTGAGCGTGCCGCCCAGCACCAGCTCGAAGAACGCCGCTGCGTCGCTGCTGACGATCAGCTGCTGCGGCACCAGCTGGCCGCGGTTCACCAGCCCGATCTGATACTGCGTCGTGGCGTCGGGCGCCGGCGAGAAGGGCGTGGTGCTCTCCGTCAGCGGATTGTCCACGCTGAGCGTGACCGAGGTGTTGTTGGTGATGCGCACCACCTGCCCGGCGCCGGTGCCGCCCACCAGGCGCAGATAGCGCCCGCGCCACTGGCCGGCGGTCCAGCCCGCGCCGGTGCGCGAGAGCTGGTTGGTGCCGCCGCCAGTCGCGGTGTTGCTCTCATCCACCACCGCCATCGGGCGCACGCGCGAGGAGAGGATCGGGCGCCGCGCGGTGACCGCGACGCGGCTGGCATTCGCGTGCGGGAAGGTGAAGCCCCGCTGCTCGTCGAAGCCGCCCTCGACCACCACCGAGACGCCCCAATGCCAGAAATCCATGGTGGGGCCGCCGGCGGCGCGGCGCATCTCGTAGCGGCAGGGGAGGTTGCCGGTGCGCGCCCAGGGCAGGGTCGCGCCGGCCGCGTTGGCGTGATCGAAGGCGTGGCACCAGAGCAGCTTGCCGCCGATGACGAAGCCAAGCCGGCAGCGGCCGGCGCCGTACCAGGCATAGTCGAGCACCGCCATCTGGATGCGCGTCGGGTCGAGCACCCGCCCGGAGCGGCCGCGCCCGTCCAGCGTGTCGATGTTCCACTGCGCCTGGCGCACGCGGGTGTCGGCCACGCCCGCGCCGAGGCTGGCGCGGCGGACCGCCCAGAGACCTTCCCAATCCTGCTCGAAGAACACGCCATTGTCGCTGTCGAACAGGCCGACGCGGCGCTGCATCGACGTGAAGGGCGGCGGCGTGCCGAACAGCACGGCGGCGGAGGCATAGATGCCCTTGGAGGGCTGGTAGCGGAAGTATGGGCGCGACTGGCGGATGGCGATGTCGCCGGCGGCGGGGCAGCGCATGCGCACGCCGCCCTCCTGCGGCATGTGGAGGATGGTGGCGCCGCCGGCGGTGAAGTTCTCCCAGCGCAGCGGCTGGAGGCCGTACTCGAAGTCGACGTCGTAGATGTTCTGGCTGCGGGCGACCTTGAGGCGGCCGGAGGGGTCGAGGAAGGCGTCCGCGAAGCTGACCGGGGGCGCGCCCCAGTCCTGGTCGGCGATGAGCATGCATGGTCTCCGCGAAGGGGTGCAGGCCGGGGAGTCGAACCCCGCCGGTCCCGGGAATGAGCCGGGCGCGGCCACCGGGCCTGCCTGCGGTGAAGCGATCAGCGCAGCCAGTTGCTGCGTGGGGCGAGCCAGGTGGTGGGGCGTGTGGAGGTCGGCGCGGGAGTTGCCGGAGTTGGGGCCACAGGCAGCGGCTCAGGCTGCGACATCACCAGCGGCGCGTCGGCGATCTGCTCGCGCAGCTGCGCCCAGAAGCGCTCGCCGTATCTGTCTGCACCGAGCAGCCAGAGGGCGGCGCGCGCCAGCACCGCGCAGTCCAGGGCCTCGTTGCGATCTCGCAACTTGGCCCATTCCTGCCGCGCGAAGCCGCGCCGATCCTTGGTGGTGCGCAGCTGCTCGGCGACCAGCTGCTTGACCCACTCGACGTCGACCGCGCGCGGCAGATGCACCCAGCCGGGCGGGAACTCCTCTGCGTCGCCGCGGCCCAACCAGAGCCGGCGATAGAGATCGGCCTTCCAGGTGGAGACCGAGACGGTCCAGAGCTTGAGGCCGCGGCGGAGCTTGCGGCCGTCGACCAGCGCATCCACCGGCGTCGGGCCCTGCACCGGCTGCGCCCGGTTCCAGCCGTCCACCCCCTTAGTTGGCGCGATGCGCGGATCGCGCAGCCGGCGCAGGTGGCCATAGACCGCGGCGGTGTCGCGGCCGCCCGTGTCGACGCAGAGGCGAGCGATCCGCATCGCGCCGCCACCACCTTTGGCCTCAGATTGGCGGGGCCAGTCGCGCGCGAGCACCCGGGCCAACTCGTCCCATGGATCCCGCTCTCGCGGACTGCCGGGGATCACCACGTGATCGACGAGCCAGGACGAGAAGCCCTCCGCCCAACCCCAGATGTCGCATTCCAGGCGGTCGTCCTGCACGTCCACGCCGGCCGTCAGGACCAGCGCGCCGGCGGGCACCACGCCCATGGCGAAATCCTCGCGGCGCTCGACCAGGCGCTCCCAATCCGGCGCCTCGCCCTGCTCCTGCCAGGTCTCGCCCAGCACCGTGTTCTTGAAGGTCTTGATGTCCTCGGGCTTGCCCTGGGCCGCCTCCCAATCGCGCGCGATCTGTGCCCAGGAAAGCCAGCCCACCGGCGAGTAGAGCGCCGAGATGTGGAAGCCGATCGTGTGCGGGTCTTGCCCCTCGGCCGTCGCGCGCCATTCCCCGCCGCCGAGCATGGCGGTCTTGTCGTGCTCCTGCATCGGGTGGTCGCAGGCGGAGCAGTGATACCGCGCCGTCTCCGGCGCACCCTTCTCCCAGAGCAGCCGCTCGAAGCGCAGCCATTGCATCTCGCGGCATTCGGGGCACGGCACGAAAAACCGCCGCTGGTCGGAGGCCAGGTACTCCCGCTCGATCCGGCTGCGGCCCGCGATCGTGGGCGTCGAGACCAGAAAGGCCTTGCGCCGCCACCCGAAGGTGCGGGCGCGGGCCTCGGCCAGCGCGATGGGATCACCCTCGCCGGCGACGTCGCCGGGATAGGCGTCCACCTCGTCGAGGAACAGGAACCGCGCCGTCATCGAGCGCAGCCCGACCGCGCTGTTCGCGCCCGTCAGCACCAGGATGCCGCCGGGGAATTCCTTCGACAGCATCGTGTTGCCGCTGTCCCGCGCGCGGGCCGGGGCGACACGCTCCTTGAGGGCCGGCGTCTCCTCCAGCAGCGGGTCGATGCGCTGGCGCGAGAAGCGCTTGGCCAACTCCACGGTCGGCTGCACCGCCAGCGCGGGCGCCGGCACGTGGTGCATGATGTAGCCGAGCCAGTTG
Source organism: Rubritepida sp. (assembly GCA_041639675.1). GTDB lineage: Bacteria > Pseudomonadota > Alphaproteobacteria > Acetobacterales > Acetobacteraceae > Roseococcus. The sequence goes on from JBEQBS010000212.1 coordinate 5,819, forward strand.
TTTCCGCTTTCCGTCGCGCCGACCTGCGCACCCTTCATGAAGACGACGCGCCGGGCGGGGTGCACCGCCGAGAGCGCGTCCATCACGTCGCGCAGATAGGGCGTGCGCGACG
>JBEQBS010000213.1:0-5875 GCA_041639675.1 Rubritepida sp.
CGGCGTGGCCGATGGCGCGGCCAGCGCGAACCAGGTGTCGCCCTCGAAGCCCGGCAGGCCGGATTCCGCCACCGTCGGCAGCTCCGGCGCCAGGGCGGAACGGGTGGCGGAGGTGACGGCGAGGCCCTTGATGCGCCCCTCGCGGATCAGCGGCAGCGACCAGATCACGCTGTCGAACAGGTAGTGGATGGAGCCGTCCATGAGGCCGGGCACCGACTGCACGCCGCCGCGGAAAGGCGCGTGCTCCACCTGGATGCCGGCGCGCAGGCGGAACATCTCGCCGATCAGATGGGTGATCGTGCCGGTGCCGGAGGAGGCGAAGTTGAGCTGACCCGGCCGCGCCCTCGCCAGCGCGACGAGGCCCTGCACGTCATTCGCCTCCAGCCGGGGCGAGGCGATGAGGATGTTGGTGGCCGTGCCCACCAGCCCCACCGGCGCGAAGTCCCGCCGGGCGTCATAGGGCAGGCGGGCGGCCAGCGCCGGCAGCACGGCATGGGTGGAGGTGGTGGCCATCAGCAGGGTGGTGCCGTCGGGCGCGGCGCGCGCCACCGCCTCCGCCCCGATCGCCCCCGCGGCGCCGGCCCGGTTCTCGACCGCCACGGGCTGGCCGAGGTCGGCAGCCATGGCAGCGGCGATGACGCGGGCCAGCGCATCGGTGGCGCCGCCAGCCGGGAAGGGCACCACCAGGCGCAGCGGCCGGTCGGGCCAGGCCTGGGCATGCAGCGATGGCGCGGCCAGCAGGGGCGCACCGGCCAGCAGGATGCGGCGAGGCAGGGGCATGGGCGTTCCTCCGGGGCTTGTGCTGCCCGTGTGGACCCATGCTTGCCGATGGGACGGCCCGGCGCAATTGCGCCCCATGCGCCTTCCGGCGCAATCTCACCGCGCCTCCGCCACCCCGCGCGCCACCAGCGCGGCCAGGGCGCGGGCCAGGCAGTCGTTCAGCCGGTCCAGCGCGGCCACGCGCCCGGCGGCCGGGGTGCGCTCCAGGTCCAGCGCGCCGGATTCCACCCAGCCCTCCATCAGCTCCCAGCGGCGGAACAGCGCCGCGCCGGCGCCGCCGGCCGCCAGGCGCAGCTTGTCGCGATAGGGTTCCACATTGGCGTTGCCGCGCAGGAAGCGGCTCCATTGCATGTCCACCAGGATGGCGTCGGCGCCGCGGCGGCGGATGCGGTCCAGCCCCGCCGTCAGCGCCTCGGTCATCTCCTCGGGGTCGGCGTTGCGCGCGGCCTCGACCGTGCCGGCCTGCCAGATCACCAGCTGCGGGCGGAAGGCCGGGCCCTCCTGCCGCAGCAGCGCGAGGTGATCGGCCACGGAAACGCCGCGGCCGCCGCGCACCGCCACCTCGACCGTGGCGGCGGGGTGGGCGGCGGCAAGGATGGCCTGCAACCGGGCCGGCCAGGAATTGTCGGGCCCCGAGCCGCCGGGGCCGGTGACGGAGGCCGAGCCCAGCACCAGCACCCGCAGCGTCCCGGCCTCCAGCGCCGCCCGGGTGGCGGGAAGGGGGCGGGCGGCGTCGGTGATTTCCTCGGGCACCTGCGGGCAGGCCTGCTGCGCCGCGGCGGGCGCGGCGAGGAGCAGCAGCGGCAGGAGGAAGGCGGCGGCCCGCATGGCGGGAGGGACGCTAGCGCGCGGGCGCTCGCGCTGCCAGTCGGCCAATGCGCCGGTGACGAGCAGCGCACCCAGGCAGCCCATGTTCACCGCCCATTGCATCGCCGGGCCGTCATCATGCTCCAAGGCGAGGCGCGCGAGGAAGGAGAGCAGGATGCCGAAGCAGAAGACGGGCAGGGATTGCCGGCCCATGGTGGCGAAGGGCGCGCCCCAGCGGCCATGCAGGAAGGCGCCCTCGCGCGGGACGTGCCGCGCCACGAGCCACAGCAGCGCCAGCACGGAGAGCAGCCGCAGCGGGTGCAGCGCCGTCTTGTCCACCGAGGCGAGGAAGGCGGGAAAGGCGTCGGGCAGGCGCTCCACCAGGAGGGGCAGGCGCGCCTCGACCACCAGCGCGGCGGCGCAGGCCAGCAGGAAGGCGGCGGCCAGGGCCGACAGCGCCCGCGAGGGCGCCGGCCAGGGCAGGGAGGGCGCGCCGCGCGCCCCCTGGCCCACCAGGAAGCCCAGCACGAACAGCAATTGCCAGCCCAGCGGGTTGAAGAACCACCCGCCCTCCCTCCAGCGCGGCAGGTTCACGTCCCAATGCCGCGCCCCGGCCCAGAGGAGCACCGACAGCGCCAGCAGCAGCCAGGGCCGCCGCCGCAGCGCCAGCATGAGGGGCAGCAGCGCCAGCAGCACGATGTAGAGCGGCAGGATGTCAAGGAAGGCAGGCTGGAAGCGCAGCAGCAGTGCCTCCAGCAAGGTGCGGTAGGGGTCCTCGGCGAAGGGGTCCAGCGCCAGCTCGTCCAGGTAGGCGCTGCGGTCCAGCGTGGCGGCGGAAAGGCCGACCTGCGCGGTGAAGACCACCAGCAGGAAGATGTGCGCCACATAGAGCTTGCCGATGCGCCGGATGGCGCGGGCGCTGGCGATGGCCAAGCCCTCGCGGTCGGCCGCGCCGGCATAGGCGAAGGCGCCGGCATAGCCGGCCAGCAGCACGAAGGCCTCCGTGGCGTCGGCGAAGGCCCAGTTCTTCAGCGTCACCTGGCCCAGCAGGTTGCCCGGCGTGTGGTTGACCACGATCATCCACAGCGCCAGGCCGCGGAACAGGTCGGCGCGGCCGTCGCGGCTCATGGCATTTGCAGCGGGTGGAGGCGTGGCCATACTGGCATGATGCGCGCCCTGGCCGTCCTTGTCATCCTTTTCGCCCCCCTGGTGGCCCACGCCGCGCCCTGCCCGCTGGCGGGGGTGGGCCTCCCGCCGATCACCGCCCTGGCCGCCGCGGTGCAACGCGGCAGCGTGACGATCGTGGCGCTGGGCTCCTCCTCCACTTTCGGCGCCGGCGCCAGCGCGGCCGCCAACGCCTACCCCCCGCGGCTGGAGGCGCTGCTGCGCGCCGCCTGGCCCGGCGTGGCGGTGCGGGTGGTGAATGCCGGCCGCTCGGGCGAGACGTCCTCGGAGATGGTTGCGCGGATCGGCCGGGACGTGCTGCCGGAGCGGCCGGACCTGGTGATCTGGCAGGCCGGCGGCAACGAGGCGCTGCGCGGCCGCGCGCCCTCCGAGTTCGCCGCGGTGATGCGGGTGGGGCTGGAGGCGCTGGGCGGAACGCCCGTGGTGCTGATGGACAACCAGCGCAGCCCCCGCCTGGCCGGGCGCGGCCCCCTGTTCGACGCCGAGCTGGCGCGGCTGGGCGTGCCGGTGTTCCGCCGCTCCGCCGCCATGGCCGCCTGGGGGGCGGATGGCGCGGCGCTGGTGCATCCGGACGGGCTGCACCTGAACGACCGCGGCTATGAATGCCTGGCCGGGGAGCTGGCGCATGCCCTTGCCCCTTGGCAGCCGGGCGCCATGGTGGCACGAACGGGGCCATGAGCCAGATCGCCCCCCTCGCGCGCATCTACCAGGAGCCGCGGCCGGCCACGCAGTCGGGCCGGGCGCGCAGCCAGGGCTGGATGCTGCGCTTCGCCCCCGCCGAGGCCCTGCGGCTGGACCCGCTGATGGGCTGGGCGGGCTCGGGCGACACGCGCAAGCAGGTGGGGCTGGAATTCCCCTCCAAGGAAGCGGCCATCGCCTATTGCGAGGCGCGCGGCATCTCCTTCGAGGTGGAGCCCACCCCGAAGCCGGCGCCGATCAGGCCGAAGGTCTATGCCGACAATTTCCGGTATGGCCGGGCGGAGAATTGGAGCCACTGACCGGTCCGCGCCCATAGCTCAGATGGATAGAGCAGGAGCCTTCTAAGCTTCAGGCCGCAGGTTCGAATCCTGCTGGGCGCGCCACCACCCCGCGACGGGCGGGAGGGGCAAAGACTTCAGGCCGGTGGTTCGAATCCACCAGGGCGCGCCATACTGCCCCCGCAACATTCCGGGGGCAGGCACCAATGATCACATCCTGGCGCGAGGTCCGCCCGGCAGAGGGCGGCGTGGTGCTGCCCGAGGAGCGCCTGCCCTGGGGCCAGACCATGCTCATGGGCGTGCAGCACGTGGTGGCGATGTTCGGCGCCACCGTGCTGGCGCCGCTGCTGATGGGCTTCGACCCCAATGTGGCGGTGCTGATGAGCGGCATCGGCACGCTGGTCTTCTTCCTGTTCACCGGCGGCAGGGTGCCCTCCTATCTCGGCTCCTCCTTCGCCTTCATCGGCGTGGTGGTGGCCGCCACCGGGCATTCGGGCTCGGGGCCGAACGCGAATATCGGCATCGCGCTCGGCGGCATCATCGCCTGCGGGCTGGTCTATGCGCTGGCCGGCTGGGCGGTGCTGCGGGCCGGGACGGGCTGGATCGAGCGGCTGATGCCACCCGTGGTCACGGGCACGGTGGTGGCCGTCATCGGGCTGAACCTCGCCACCATCCCCGTCAAGAACATGGCGCCCACGGCCTTCGACGCCTGGATGCAGGCGGCGACCTTCGTGCTGATCGCGCTGATCGCCGTCTTCGCGCGCGGCCTCGCGCAGCGGCTGCTGATCCTGCTGGGCCTCATCGGCGCCACGGTGATCTATGCCGGGCTGCATGCGCTGACGGGGCTGGGGGCGGAGGTGGACATGTCCCGCGTCGCCGCCGCGCCCTGGTTCGGCGTGCCGGGCTTCGCCGCGCCCGCCTTCTCGCTGCCCGCCATCCTGCTGATCGCGCCCGTCGCGCTGATCCTGATGGCGGAGAATTTGGGCCACCTGAAGGCCGTCGCCTCCATGACCGGGCGCAGCATGGACGACCAGGTGGGCCGCGCCTTCATCGGCGACGGCGTGGCCACGGTGATGGCCGGCGCGGTGGGCGGCACGGGCGTGACCACCTATGCCGAGAACATCGGCGTGATGGCCGCCACCAAGGTGTATTCCACGCTGCTCTTCGTCGTCGCGGCGCTGGCGGCCATCCTGCTGGGCTTCTGCCCCAAGTTCGGCGCGCTGATCGGCGCCGTGCCGGTGGCGGTGATGGGCGGCGTGTCCATCGTCGTCTTCGGCCTCATCACCGCCGCCGGGGCGCGCATCTGGGTGGAGGCGAAGGTGGATTTCGCCGATCCGCGCAACCTGATGGTCGCCGCCATCCCGCTGGTGCTGGGCACGGGGGACTTCACCCTGCGCATCGGCTCCTTCGCCCTGGGGGGCATCGGCACCGCCACCTTCGGGGCGATCCTGCTCTGGGCGCTGTTGCGGCCTCGCAATGGTGCGTGACCTCCGCGCGCGGGTGGCGTTGCAGGATCGGCGCCCGGTGCCATCTCGGGCGTGGAGGATGCCCGCCATGCCCCCCTTCCTGCTGTTCCTGGTGCGCCATGCGCTGATCGGCTTCGGCATCGCCGCCCTGTTCGTGGGCGGCGTGGTCTGGGCCGATCCCTCGGGGGTGGGCACGTTGATGCTGTCCTCGCGCGAGCATCCGCTGCCGCTGCTGCTGCTGTGGTTCTTCTCCGGCCTCACCTTCGGCGGCGTGCAGATGGCGGCCGCCATCATGCTGCCGGGCGAGGATGAGCGCCCGGCCCCGCCGCGTGGCCGCCTGGTGCCGGTGCGCGTGCCGGCGCCCCGGCGGCGGCGCCCTTGAGGCGGCGCGCGCTGCTGGCCCTGCCGCTGCTGGGGGGCTGCGCCATCGCCCGCACGGAGGAGCAGCGCTGGACCCCGCTGGACCGCCAGGGCGTGGTGGAGATCCGCGCCCTCGCCCCCCGGCTCCTCGCCGAGGTCGAGGTGGAGGCGGATGACGAGGCCGCCGCCCGCAATGTCGGCTTCCGGCCCCTCTTCGCCTATATCTCCGGCGCCAGCATCGCCATGACCGCGCCCGTCACCCAGGAAGGCGGCGGGCGCATCGCCATGACGGCGCCGGTG
>JBEQBS010000214.1:0-5822 GCA_041639675.1 Rubritepida sp.
CGGCGCCTCGACCAGCACGGGGGTGCCGCGCCGCAGTTCGGACACGGCGCGATGCACGGCGCGCAGCGCCAGGGCCTCGGCGCTGGGCTGGGGGCGCGACTGCGGGGTGGTGGCGATGCTCATCCAGCGTTCCTGATTGGCCGCGATCATACCCACCAATGTGGAACGATCAGGGCAACCGCCAGGGTAGCACGGGGAAACTTTGTTTGCCCCTGCGTGAATGATAGAATCCCGACAGGGACCCTCCCGGGACGCCATGCCGCTTCCGCACCGAATCCTGTTGCTGACCGACGACGCCGCCCTGGCCCGCCTGCTGCCGCCGCAGCTGGAGCGCGAGGGCTTCGCCCTGCGCGTCGCCGCCGGGGCGGTGCCGGCGGAGGAAGGCGCCATCCTGCTGGACGCCGCCCTGCCCCCGGGCCCCGAGGCGAACCTTGCCGCCCTGGGAAGCGGCCGGCCGGTGCTGGTGCTCGGCGGCGGGGTGCCACCGCCGGGTGCCGCCGCCTGGGTGCCCAAGCCGCTGCGCCTGGCCGCGCTGGTGCCGCGGCTGCGCGCCTGCCTCGCCGCCTTCGAGGCCTCGCCCGAGGCGGCCATCCCGCTCGGTCCCTTCCGCTTCCACTTCGCCGCCCGGCTGCTGACGACGCTGGAGGGCGCGCGCATCCGCCTGACGGAGACGGAGGCCGCCATCCTCGCCTACCTGCACCGCGCCAATGGCCGCGCGGTGCCGCGGGAGGAGCTGCTGGGCGAGGTCTGGGGCTATTCCGCCGCGGTGGCGACGCACACGCTGGAAACGCACGTCTACCGCCTGCGCCGCAAGCTGGGCGAGGCGGCGGAGCTGCTGCGCCGGGAGGAGGGCGGCTACCGGATCGCCTGAGGGCGCCTGCGCGGGGTTCAGTCCTCCGGCCGGAAGCCGCTGGCCTGGACGATGGGGCCCCACTTGGCCGTCTCGGCGCGGATGCGCGCGGCGAACTCGGCGGCCGGCAGGTGCGCCGGCTCGAACTCGCGCTGGACCAGCGCCTGGCGCAGCGCGGGCTCCGCCACCGCGTCGCGCAGCGCGGCGTTGAGCTGGGCCACCAGCGCGGCCGGCGCGCGGGCCGGCAGGAAGGCACCGAACCACTCATCCGCCGTCAGGTCGGGGAAGCCCTGCTCGGCGAAGGTGGCGACATCGGGGAAGCGCGGCAGGCGCTGCGGGCTGGTGACGGCGATCATGCGCAGCCTTCCGCCACGGTGGTGCTCCACCTGGTCGCCGATCACGTTGATGGTCGCGGGGACCTGGCCGGCGATGGCGTCGGTGATGGCGGGGGCGGCGCCGCGATAGGGGACGTGCACCAGCTCGACGCCGGCCGCGCGGGCCAGCATCACGCCGGTGAAGTGCGGCACCGAGCCGGCGGCGGGCGAGGCGTAGTTCAGCCCGTTGCGGGCGCGGGCCAGCTCCAGCAGGCCGCGCAGGTCGCTCACACCCGGCGCGCCGGGGCCGACGGCGAGGGCGAAGGGATAGAGCACCACGGGCGTGACGGGCGCGAGGTCGGCCAGCGCGTCGTAGCGCAGGCGCGCGCCGTAGAGGTGGCCGTAGATCGTGACCATGCTGGCCGGCGTGACGAGGATGGTGGAGCCGTCGGCCTCGGCGCGGATGGCTTCCTCGATGGCCAGGCGCCCGGTGGCGCCGACGCGGTTCTCCACCACCACCTGCGGCGCCCAATGGGAGGAGGTGTTGCCGCGCAGCCGCTCGGCCAGCAGGCGGCAGGTGAGGTCCACCGTGCCGCCGGCCGGGAAGCCGCAGAGGATGCGCGCGGTGCGCCCCACCACGGGCGCCTGGGCGCGGGCGATGGCGGGCGTGAGCAGCGGCGCGAGGAGCAGCGCGCGGCGGGCGATGGACATGGGCGGTTCCTCCGTTTCGTTGGGACCCCTATGCCCCAGCGCAGGCGGGCGGCGCAATCACGCGCGGGTCCAGCCCCAGAGGCGCAACGCCGAAGGCAAGCGCCGGCCACCCAACGCCCGCCCGACAGGACAAGAGCCACGCCCCCAGCCCCAGAGGCGCAATGCCGAAGGCAAGCGCCGGCCACCCAACGCCCGCCCGACAGGACAAGAGCCACGCCCCCAGCCCCAGAGGCGCAATGCCGAAGGCAAGCGCCGGCCAACAAGCGCCCACCTGACACGACAAGAGCCACGCCCCCAGCCCCAGAGGCGCAACGCCGAAGGCAAGCGCCGGCCAACAAGCGCCCACCTGACAGGACAAGAGCCGCGCCCAGAGGATGCGGCCGCACCGCGGCCGCCAGCACCCTTCAGGATGCCGAAGCCAAGCGGCCGGAGGCCGCGCCCGGCGTGGCACGCGGCCTTTTGGCCGCGTGCGGTGACGGCACGGCAAACCGGCCTATCAGGCGCGCAGCGCCTGATAGGCCGCCAGCGTGGCGAGGTCGAGGATCTGGTTCACCCCTGCGCCCGTGCTGACGATCTGCGCCGGCTTGGCGAGGCCCATCAGCACCGGGCCGATGGTGGTGGCGCTGGTGAGGTGCGGCACCGCCTTGCACAGGATGTGCGCGGCATGCAGCCCCGGCATCACCAGCACGTTGGCCGGCCCGGTGAGGCGGCAGAAGGGGTAGAGCTGCGCGCGCAGCGCCGGGTCCAGCGCCACGTCGGCGCCCATCTCGCCGTCATGCTCGAAGTCGGCACCCTCCTGGTCCAGGATCTTCACCGCCTCGCGGATCGAACCCGGGATCACGCCCTTGGGGTCGCCGAAGGTGGAGAAGGAGAGGAAGGCCACGCGCGGCTCCATCCCCAGCCGGCGCGCCGCGGCGGCGGAACGCCGGGCGATCACGGCCAGCGTCTGCGCGTCCGGCCGCTCATGGATGGCGGTGTCGGCCACCAGCACGGTGCCGGAGCGCCGGGCGATCATCATGGTCAGGCCGAACAGCACGCCATCGGCGTCAATGCCGTGCTGCACGCCCTTGAGCGTGGCGAAATAGGAGCGCGTCTCGCCCGTCACCATCGCATCCGCCTGGCCGAGCGCGACCATGCAGGCGGCGAAGGCGTTGCGGTCCTGGTTCACCAGGCGCTGGCAGTCGCGGAACAGGAAGCCGTCCCGCTGCTTGCGGCCGTAGAGGTATTCCGCGAAGCGCCGGTTGTCGGTGGAGACGCGGGCGTTGTGGATCTCGATGCCCTCGGGCAGGCGGATGCCCATGGCGGCGACGGTGGCGGTGATGCGGTCCTCCCGCCCCACCAGGATGGGGGTGCCGAAGCCGCCGTTGCGGTAGGCGATGGCGGCGCGGATGACGTTCTCCTCCTCGCCCTCGGCGAAGACCACGCGCTTGGGCTCGGCGCGCACGCGCTCATGGATGGCCTCCAGGGCGTTGGCGGCCTCGTCCAGCCGGTTGGTCAGCTCGCGCGCGTAGCGGGCGGGGTCGGTCAGCGGCTTGCGCGCCACGCCGGACTTCACCGCGGCCTCCGCCACGGCGACCGGCACGCGGGAGATCAGGCGCGGGTCGAAGGCGTTGGGGATGATGTAGTCCGGCCCAAAGACGAGGCGCTTGCCGGCGCCCGAGCGCGCCACCTCCTCCGGCACCGCCTCGCGCGCCAGCTCCGCCAGGGCGCGGGCGGCGGCGATCTTCATCGCGTCGTTGATGGTGGAGGCGCGCACGTCCAGCGCGCCGCGGAAGATGAAGGGGAAGCCCAGGACGTTGTTCACCTGGTTCGGGTAGTCGGAGCGGCCGGTGGCGATGATGCAGTCCGGCCGCGCGGCCTTGGCCTCCTCCGGCGTGATCTCCGGGTCGGGGTTGGCCATGGCGAAGATGATGGGCTTCTCCGCCATGGCGCGGATCATGTCCTGCGTCAGCGCGCCCTTCACCGAGAGGCCGAAGAAGACATCCGCCCCTTCCAGCGCCTGGGAGAGGGTGCGCGCCGTGGTCTCGACGGCGTGGGCCGACTTCCACTGGTTCATGCCCTCGGTGCGGCCGCGGTACAGCACGCCCTTGGTGTCGCACATGATGATGTTCTCGGGCCGCATGCCCATGGCGCGCAGCAGCTCGGCGCAGGCGATGGAGGCCGCACCCGCGCCGTTGATGACCAGCCGCGTGGTGGCGAGGTCGCGGCCCGTCAGGTGCGCGGCGTTGATGAGGCCGGCGGCGGCGACGATGGCGGTGCCGTGCTGGTCGTCATGGAAGACCGGGATGTCCATCAGCTCGCGCAGGCGCTGCTCGATGACGAAGCATTCGGGGGCCTTGATGTCCTCCAGGTTGATGCCGCCGAAGGAGGGGCCCAGGAAGCGCACGCAGTTGACGAACTCGTCCACATCCTCGGTGTCGAGGCACAGATCCATGCCGTCCACGTCGGCGAAGCGCTTGAACAGCGCGACCTTGCCTTCCATGACGGGCTTCGAGGCGATGGCGCCCAAATTGCCCAGCCCCAGCACCGCCGTGCCGTTGGAGACGACGGCGACGAAGTTGCCCTTGGCCGTGTAGTCATAGGCCAGGGCCTTGTCGCGGTGGATGTGCAGGCAGGGCTCGGCCACGCCCGGCGAATAGGCCAGCGACAGGTCGCGCGCGGTGACGAGCGGCTTGGTGAGGCGGGTCTCCAGCTTGCCGGGGCGCCCCTCGGCATGCATCGCCAGCGCTTCCTCGCCCGTCACCCGCGCGGTGCGCGTGTCGTTGGGGTCCTTCCGCACGTCATCCATGAAAAGTCATGTCCTCAACTCGTTCCCGGTCGCCCTCCTTAGCCGCGCCGGGCCGTGCTGCCCAGGACGCCGCTTCGCGGGTGCGAAGGGGCTTGCTAGAGGATGGGCGTGGAACAGCGCGTGATGACCGCCGCGGGCGCGACCCCGGCCATGGCCCAGTGGTTCGCCGCGAAGCAGCGCGCCGGCAGCGCCCTGGTCTTCTTCCGCATGGGCGATTTCTACGAGCTGTTCTTCGACGACGCCGAGGCCGCCGCCGAGGCGCTGGGCCTGGCGCTGACGCAACGCGGCGAGCACCAGGGTCACCCCATCCCCATGTGCGGCATCCCGCACCATGCCTGCGACGGCTACCTGGCGCGCCTCATCCGCCGCGGCTTCCGCGTGGCGATCTGCGAGCAGCTGGAAACGCCCGAGCAGGCCAAGGCCCGCAAGGCGCCGACCATCCGGCGCGAGGTGGTGCGCGTCGTCACCCCCGGCACCGCCACCGAGGAATCGCTGCTCGACGCCGCGCGCCCCGCCTGGCTGCTGGCCCTGGCCGAGGGCGGCGCCGCCTGGCTGGATGTCTCCACCGGCGCCTTCCACACCGCCGCCGGCGAGGATCCGGCCGCGCTGATCGCCCGCCTGCGCCCCGCCGAAATCCTGGCCGCCGATGGCCGCGACGGCGCCACCCCCGCGGTGATCCCGCGCGACGCTCGCCGCCGCGTCGCCGAGGCCTTCGGCGCCGCCACGCTGGACGGCTTCGGCGCCTTCACCGAGGGCGAGGCCCAGGCGGCGGCGATGGCGCTGGACTATGTGCGCGCCATGGGCAACGGCGCGCTGCCCCGTCTCTCGCCGCCCGCGGCCGAGGGCGCGCGCGGCCGCATGGCGCTGGACGCCGCCACCCGCCGCAGCCTGGAAATCCTGGAATCGCCCTCGGGCGGGCCGACGCTGCTGGCAGCACTTGACCGCACGCTGACAGGCCCCGGCGCGCGCGAACTCGCCGCGCGCCTCGCCGCCCCGCTGGACGACCTGCCTGCCATCCGCGCAGTCGGCTACCGCCAAGCCTGGAACTACCTGAATGGCTCCATTAACGAATCACAAATGCGTGAAGCGGGCATTGCAGCCACACGACAACTCGCCAAACGACAGCTCACCTGGCTGCGTAGCTGGCCAAATCTTCAAT
>JBEQBS010000215.1:0-5803 GCA_041639675.1 Rubritepida sp.
GGGGCGGCCCCCGCGCGCCCTGACGGTGGCGCTGGCGCGGGCCGACCGCGCGCTCTACGCCGCCAAGGCGAATGGGCGGAACCGGGTGGAACGCGACGCGGGCGGCTGACCGGCGCCCGTCAGCCGCGGCGGGAATACCCCTGGGCGCAGAAGGCGCCGCCCTGGAAGCGCTCCGTCACCGGATCATCGGAGCGGATGCCGCCCACGGCGGCGCGGAAGGCCTCGGCGCTGTCCTGCGGCGCCCAGCCCAGCCGCGCACGGTCGTCGCCGCGCCAGAAGGAGGCCGGGTTGTCCGAGGCGCCCCAGATCCGCGCGTATCCCAGCGCAGGCGCGGCCAGCATCGCCAGGCAGAGCCGCGCCAGGTCGGCGACTGACAGCCAGGTGGAGAGCATCCGCGCATCCACCGGGGCCGGGAAGCAGGAGCCGATGCGGACCACCAGGCTCTCCACCCCGTGCTTGTCGTGGTAGAGGCGGCCCATCAGCTCCCCATAGGCCTTGCTCAGCCCATAGAAGCCGTCGGGCATCAATTCGCAGCCGGCGTCCAGCGCCTCGCTCCGCTCATGGAAGCCGATGGCGTGGTTGCTGCTGGCGAAGAGCACGCGTGCGCCCTCGCGCCGCGCCGCCTCGTAGATGTGGAACAGGCCGCGGATATTGGGGCCCAGCACCTCCTCGAAGGGGCGCTCCACGCTCACCCCGCCGAAATGCAGGATGGCGCGGCAGCCTTCGGCGAGGCGCAGCACCGTCACGCCATCCTCCAGGTCGGCGCGCTCGAATCGCGCGCCCCCGGGCAAGGGGTCGGGGAATGGGGCGATGTCGGTGAGCACCAGCCGCACCCCCGCCGCCGCGAGGTCCCGCGCGAGGCCGCGGCCCAGCGCGCCGGAAGCGCCGGTGAGCAGCACCGGCCTGTCGTCGAATCCGTCCATGGCGCGCAGGGTTCCACCCGCCGCCGCCCGCGTCCATCATCCGCGCCGAACCGCCGCCGGAGCCCGCGATGCGCCACGCCTTCCCCAGCCTTTCCGACGCCGCCCACCTGCTGGAGCGCGGCGAGACCACCGCCTCGGCGCTGGTGGAGGAGGCGCTGGCCCGTGCGGCGGAAGGCGAGGGGCCGCGCGCCTTCACCACCCTGCACGCCAAGGCGGCACGGGATTCCGCGCTGGCGATGGACGCCCTGCGCGGGGCCGGGCGCGCGCCCTCGCGCTTCGCCGGCATCCCCGTCACGGTGAAGGACCTGTTCGACGAGGCCGGGCACGTCACCCGCGCCGGCTCGAAGGCGCTGGGCGGGCCGCCGGCGCGCCGCACCGCGCCCGCGGTGCAGCGCCTCATCCGCCAGGGCTTCGTGGTGCTGGGCCGCACGACCATGAGCGAATTCGCCTTCAGCGGGCTGGGCGTGAACCCGCATGTCGGCACGCCGCTCAGCCCCTGGGACCGCGCGACGGGGCGGCTGCCGGGCGGCTCCTCCTCCGGCGCCGGCGTCGCGGCGGCGGATGGCATGGGCTTCGGCGGGCTGGGCACCGACACGGGCGGCTCCTGCCGCATCCCGGCGGCGCTGTGCGGCGTGGTGGGCTTCAAGCCCACGGCGCGGCGGGTGCCGCTGGAAGGGGCCTTCCCGCTTTCGGCGTCCCTCGATTCGGTGGGGCCGCTGGCGCGCAGCGTGGCGGATTGCCACGCGCTGGATGCGGTGATCGCCGGCCTGGAGGAGGTGCCGCCGCTGCTGCCGGCCAGCCTCGCCGGGCTGCGGGTTGGCGTGCTGCACACGCTGGTGGAGGAGGGGCTGGCCGGCGAGGTGGCACGCCCGGTCGGCCGCGCCCTGGCCCGGCTGGAGGAAGCCGGCGCCCGGCTGACGGACCTGGCGCTGCCGGCGCTGGAGCGCATCCCCGCGATCAACGCCAAGGGCGGGCTGACGGCGGCCGAGGCGATGGCCCTGCATGCCCCGTTGATCGAACGCGCCGCGGATGCCTATGACCCGCGCATCCTGTCGCGCATCCGGCGCGGCGCCGCGATCTCGGCGGTGGAATACCTGGAGGTGCAGGCGGCGCGGCGGCAGGTGCAGGCCGAATGTGCCGCGCTGATGGCGGGCTTCGACGTGGTGGTCTGCCCCACCGTGCCGGTGCCGCCGCCCGCCCTGGCGGAGGTGGAGGACGAGGCGGAATACGGGCGCATCAACCTGCTGCTGCTGCGCAACCCCGCCATCGCCAACTTCCTGGACATCTGCGCCATCTCCCTGCCGGTGCACGTGCCGGGGGAGGCGCCGGCAGGGCTGATGCTGATGGCGCCGGCCATGGCGGATGCACGGCTGCTGGCCATCGCGGCGGCGGCGGAGGCGGTGGTGTGACCGCCGCCAGGCGGGCGATCGCCCGCTACACCCACTGCCCGCGCAGGAAGCCCAGCGCCGGCAGCGGCGTCCACTTCCGCGGCAGGTCGGAGCGGCGGATCGGCGCCACCGAGTAGCGCGGCACCGGCTGCTCGCTGCGGCGCAGGAAGTCCTCATAGGCGCGGACCTCGCGCGCGCGCCAGTCGCGGTCCTCCACGGCGCGGGCATGGCTGCGGAACACCTCCGCCACCCGCGTCTGCTTGCCCAGGTGGGCGAGGACCGCCCAGAGCGTGTCCTCGTTGCCCTGCTTCACCAGCACCAGCTCGGCCATGCGGCAAGAGAAGGTGACGCGCCGGCGCCGGGTCAAGGACGAAATGCCGCGTCCGGGCCGGCGACGCCGCGCCGCCCCGGACGCCGGGACGAGAAAAGGGGGCCGGGACGCAGGCCCCGGCCCCCCACCCACCGTGTCACCCCACGATGGGCTCAGGCGATGCGCTCGCCATGCTGCGTGACGTCGAGGCCCTCGCGCTCCTCCTCCTCGCTCACCCGCAGGCCGATGATCGCATCCACGATCTTCAGGATCACGAAGGTGGCGATGGCGGTGAAGGCGAAGACCGCGGCCGTCGCGTAGAACTGGATCAGCAGCTGGTCCATGGAGCCCGAGTAGCCGTCCGGGCTGGCCGTGGTGGCCGAGAGCGGGCCATAGGCGAAGACGCCGACCAGCAGCGCACCCAGGATGCCGCAGACGCCATGCACGCCGAAGGCGTCCAGGCTGTCGTCGTAGCCCAGCCAGTGCTTCAGCGCCGTGGCGCCCCAGAAGCCCGACAGGCCGGCGGCCACGCCGATGATGAGCGCCGGGCCGGGCAGCACGAAGCCGGCGGCCGGGGTGATGGCGACCAGCCCCGCCACCGCGCCGGAGATGGCGCCGAGCACGGAGGGCTTGCCCTTGGTCATCCACTCGGCGGCCAGCCAGGAGAGCACGGCGGCGGCGGCGGCGATCTGCGTCACCAGCATGGCCATGCCGGCGCGGCCATTGGCGGCCCCGGCGGAGCCGGCGTTGAAGCCGAACCAGCCCACCCACAGCAGCCCGGCGCCGATCACGGCGTAGGTCAGGTTGAAGGGCGCCATGTTGTCATGCCCGTAGCCCAGGCGCTTGCCCAGCACGAGGGCGGCGACCAGCCCGGCCACGCCGGCATTGATGTGCACCACCGTGCCGCCGGCGAAGTCCAGCGCGCCGAGCGCGAAGATCCAGCCATTGGGGTGCCACACCCAATGCGCCACCGGCGCATAGACCAGCAGCGACCACAGCACCGTGAAGACCACCATGGCGGAGAACTTCATGCGGTCGGCGAAGGCGCCGGTGATGAGCGCGGGGGTGATGATGGCGAAGGTCATCTGGAACATCAGGAAGACCGTCTCGGGGATGGTGAAGGCCACCGCCGCGTCGCCGCTGCCCAGGGTGAAGGGCTTGTCCCAGTTCTCGGCCACGCCGGAGAGCAGGAACTTCGACAGGTCGCCGATCCAGGCATTGCCCTCGCCGAAGGCGAGCGAGTAGCCGGCCACCACCCAGACCACGGAGGACAGGGCGCAGATGGTGAAGGACTGCGCCAGCGTGGCCAGCACGTTCTTCTTGCGCACCATGCCGGCATAGAACAGCGCCAGGCCCGGCACCGTCATCAGCAGCACCAGCGCGGTGGAGGTGAGCATCCAGGCGGTGTCGCCCGTGTCAATCTTGGCATCCTGCGCCAGCGCCGGCATCGCCAGCATCGCCAGTGCGGCGGCCGGCAGCCCGGCGCGCATCATCATCCTCATGCGTTCGTCTTTCCCGTTTGAATGCTGCTCAAAGCGCCGCGCCATCGGCCTCGCCGGTGCGGATGCGCATGGCGCGCTCCACATCCAGCACGAAGACCTTGCCGTCGCCGATCTTGCCGGTGCGCGCCGCGGCGCCGATGGCCTCGACCACCGCATCCACCAGCTCATCCGCCACGACCACCTCGATCTTGAGCTTCGGCAGGAAGCTCACCTGGTATTCCGCGCCGCGGTAGATCTCGGTCTGGCCCTTCTGCCGGCCGAACCCCTTCACCTCCGTCACCGTCAGCCCCTGCACGCCGAGCGGGGTGAGCGCGTCGCGCACCTCGTCCAGCTTGAAGGGCTTGATGACCGCCATCACGAGCTTCATCAGCCTGCCTCTCTCCCGATTCCCGCGCGCGCAACCTGCGGCGCCGCCACCGTGGGTGACACGGGGGCAGGGCGGCTCGCCAGCGGTGGAATTAACTGAAAGCACGCGTCCAGCCGGTGATTGCCCGTTTCCTGTGCAGGCGCTGCGGAATCCGCCCGCTCCCTCTGCCACCCGGCGCATCCGCGCTAACATGCGGTCCATGACCGACGAGATCACGACCGACATCGCCATCATCGGCGCCGGCCCCGTGGGCGCCAGCCTGGCCGCCAGCCTGGGCGCGCAGGGCATCGCCTGCTGCGTGCTGGACCAGGCCCCCCTGCCGCCGATGGAGCTGCCCGGCTTCGACGGCCGCGCCTATGCCATCGCCCAGGCCTCCCAGGCCATGCTGGAGGCGGCGGGCGTGTGGGAGCGCCTGCCGGTGACGCCCTGCCCGATCGAGGCCATCAAGGTCTGCGACGGCCGGGTGGGGGAGCGGCCCTCCGCGCTGGACCTGGATTTCCGCGCCGCCGAGGTCTCGGGCGAACCCTTCGGCTGGATGGTGGAGGCGCGCGCCCTGCGCGTGGCGCTGAACGCCCGCCTGCCGGAGCTGCCTTCCGTGCGGGTGCTGGCGCCGATGACCGCCGAGGTGGCGCGCGACGAGGCCGGCGCGACCCTGCGCCTGGCCGATGGGCGCGTGATCCGCGCGCGGCTGGTGGTGGGCGCGGAGGGGCGGCAATCGTCGCTGCGGCAGCAGGCGGGCATCCGCACCATCCGCCACGACTACGGACAGGTGGGGCTGGTGGGCGCCTTCGCGCATGAGCGCCCGCACGGCAATGCGGCGCTGGAGCTGTTCCTGCCCGCCGGCCCCTTCGCGCAGCTGCCGCTTTCCGATGCCGGGGCCTTCGGCGAATCCGCGCTGCCGCACGCCAGCGCCTTCGTCTGGACCGAGCGCGCGGCGGCGGCCGAACGCATCCTGGCGATGGACGATGCCGGCTTCGCGCGCGAGCTGCGCCGCCGCCTGGGCGAGAGGCTGGGGGTGATCCAGCCCATCGGGCGGCGCTGGCACTACCCGCTGACGGCCATGCATGCCGCGCGCTACGTGGCGCAGCGCCTGGCCCTGGTGGGGGATGCCGCGCATGGCATGCACCCCATCGCCGGGCAGGGGCTGAACATCGGCTTCCGCGATGTCGCCGCGCTGTCCGCCCTGCTGGGCGCGGCGCGGGCGCGCGGCGAGGACCCGGGCGCGCCCGGCCTGCTGGCGCGCTACCAGGCGGCGCGGCGGCCGGATGCGCTGGTGATGATCGGCGCGACCCACGTGCTGGAGAAGCTGTTCG
>JBEQBS010000216.1:0-5807 GCA_041639675.1 Rubritepida sp.
CACTGGGCGCGGAAGTCGCCGCCCTCGGCGGCCTGGCGGTACAGCTCCAGCGCCAGGGCGGGGTCGCGCGGGGTGGCCCAGCCTTCCTCGGTGAAGCGGGCGACCAGGTTGATGGCCTTGGCATGGCCCTGCGCGGCGGCGGCGCGGTACCAGCGCAGCGCCTCGGCCATCGCCCCGCGCCGGGCCAGCACGCCGCCCAGGTTGTATTGCGCCCAGTCCAGCCCCGCCTCGGCGGCGCGGCGGTACAGCGGCTCGGCCTTCGCGTCGTCGCGCGGGGTGCCCCAGCCGCATTCGTGGCAGCGGCCCAGCATGTTCAGCGCCCGGGGCTCGCCGGTGGAGGCGGCGATGCCCCACCAGGCGAAGGCGCCGGCGGCGTCCCCCGCATCCAGCAGCGCCTGCGCATGGAGGATCTGCGCCTCCACATGCCCCTGCCGCGCCCAGGCGGCGATGCGCCCGAGATCCCCTTCGCCTGCCTTGCTCATCCTCGCCGCCGGGCTTACTGCGATTGCGAGTGCCTCGCAAGTGCAGGAACCGCCCCCTTGCGGGGAAAAACCATCCCTGCCAAGGCCGGGGCCATGCGTGCCCTGCTGCTCCATGCCGACCGCGACCTCCGCCTGGAGGAGACCGCCCCCCCGCCGCCGCCCGGCCCGGGCGAGGTGCAGCTCGCCATGCGCGCCGTCGCGCTGAACCACATTGACGTCTGGGGCTGGCGCGGCATGGCCTTCGCCAAGCGCAGCCTGCCGCTCGCCGTGGGCGCCGAGGGCGTGGGCGAGGTGGCGGCCGTGGGCGAGGGCGTGGCCGCCCTGCGCCCCGGGCAGCGCGTCGTGCCCTATGGCGGCATGACCTGCGGCGCCTGCCGCCCCTGCCGCGAGGGCCGCGACAATGTGTGCGAGAACGTGACGGGCGTGCGCGGCTTCCACGCGCCGGGCTTCGCGCAGGGCCTGCTCAACGTCTCCGCGCGGCTCTGCGTGCCGGTGCCCGATGGCGTGGCCGACGAGGACGCCGCCTGCGCCGGCATCACCTTCGGCACGGTGCAGCACATGCTGTTCGACAATGCGCGGCTTGAGCCGGGCGAGACGGTGCTGGTGCATGCCGCGGGCTCGGGCATCGGCAGCGCCGCCGTGCGCATGGCCAAGGCCATCGGCTGCACCGTCATCGGCACGGTGGGCGACGAGTGGAAGGCGGCCAGGGCGCGCGAGCTGGGCTGCGACCATGTGGTGAACTACAACCTCGACCGCTTCGAGAGCGTGGCCCGCCGCGTCACCGGCAAGCGCGGCGTGGACGTGGTGTTCGAGCATGTGGGCGCCGCCACCTGGCAGGGTTCGCTGCTGGCGCTGAAGATGGGCGGGCGGCTCGTCACCTGCGGCTCCACCTCCGGCGTCAATGCCGACACCAACCTGATGATGCTGTTCCAGCGGCAATTGCGGCTCATGGGCTCCTTCGGCTGCACCCTGCGCAACGTGGGCGAGGGGCTGGCGAAGATGGGGGCCGGCATCCGCCCGGTGCTGGACTCGGTGCTGCCGCTGGAATCCTTCGGCGAGGGGCTGCACCGGCTGGAATCGCGCAACGTCTTCGGGAAGATCGTGATCCGCCTTGCGTGACCTCCTCGAACGCGCGCTGGCGCTGCTGGTGCGCGGCGCCTTCGCCCTGCTGCGCGCCCTGGGGCCGGACCGCGCCTCGGCGCTGGGGGCCTTCCTGGCGCCGCGCCTGGGCCGGCTGACGCGCAGCCACCGCCACGCGATGGAGAACCTGGCGCTCGCCTTCCCGGAGAAGACGGCGGCCGAGCGCGCGGCCATCTGCCGCGAGGCCTGGGAGAACCTGGGCCGCACCTCCTGCGAATACGTGCACCTGGATGCCTTGTTCGACCGCGCCGAGGCCGACGAGGCCACCCATGCCCGCTTCGCCGCGCTCAAGGCCTCCGGCCGGCCCGCCCTGGTCTTCGCCGCCCACCTGGCGAACTGGGAGCTGCCGGCGGTGGCGGCGCACCGCATGGGCCAGCCGGCGGCCATCCTCTACCGCACGCCCAACAACCGGCATGTGGCGGCCGACATCGTGGCGCTGCGCGAGCCGATCATGGGCCGCCTCATCCCCGCCGGCCTGGCCGCGCCCATCCGCATGGCGGAGGCGCTGGACGAGGGGCTGACCCTGGGCATGCTGGTGGACCAGCGCTTCGGCCGCGGCCCGCGCGTGCCCTTCTTCGGGCACCCCGTGGCGGCCAACCCCTTCCTCGCCCGCCTCGCCCGGCGCTTCGCCGGCGTGCCGGTGCATGGGCTGCGCGCGGTGCGCCTGCCCGGCGGGCGCTTCCGCATCGAGCTGACGGAGGCGCTGGAGCTGCCGCGCGACGCCGCGGGCAGGGTGGACGTGGAAGCGGCGACGGCGATGGTGAACGCCATCATCGAGGGCTGGGTGCGCGAGCATCCGGGGCAATGGCTGTGGATGCACCGGCGCTGGCGGTGAGCGCATGACCGAACCGCGCGCGCAACGCTTGCGGAGTCCGCGCCGCCCCCCATGTGCATCCCCGACGAACGCCGGGAAGACGCCACGCCGATGAACATCCAGGTCCCCACCCCCCCCGCCGCCGACGACATGGCGAGCCGCCTCGCCCGCCCGACGCAGGAGCAGGCGGAGGACGCCATCCGCACCCTGCTGCTCTGGGCCGGCGACGACCCGGCGCGCGAGGGGCTGCTGGACACGCCCAAGCGCGTCGCCAAGGCCTATCGCGAATGGTTCTGCGGCTACGAGGAGGACCCGGAGGAGCTGCTCGCGCGCTCCTTCGAGGAGACGGACGGCTACGACGAGATGGTGACGCTGCGCGACATCCGCCTGGAATCCACCTGCGAGCACCACATGGCCCCCATCCTGGGCCGGGTGCACGTGGCCTACCTGCCGGCGGGGCGCGTGGTCGGCATCTCCAAGCTGGCGCGGGTGGTGGACGCCTTCGGCAAGCGCCTGCAGATCCAGGAGAAGCTGACCTCGCAGATCGCCAACACCATCGAGCGCGTGCTGAAGCCCAAGGGCGTGGCCGTGGTGGTGGAGGCGGCGCACCAGTGCATGACCACGCGCGGCGTGCACAAGCCGGGCGTGACCATGGTGACCTCGCGCATGTTGGGCGAGTTCCGCACCAATGACAGCACGCGCAAGGAGTTCCTCAGCTTCGTCCACTCGCCGCGCGGCGTGGTGGAGGGCTGATCCGCGCACGATCCGCGGCGGCGCTGCCGGCGCGGTGGATCGTCCCTGCGGATGCCTTCGGGCGGCGCGCACCCAATGACTGCCCTGCGCCGCCCCTCGGCCCTGGCTCCCTCCGCGGGGCCGGGGCTTTTTTTCCACCCCGTGCTAGGCTGCGGCGCGTGACCACCCCCGCCCCCATGCGCGGCCGCGCCAGCCGCCCGGACAAGCGCCTGCTGCGCGGCTTCGGCGCGCTGCTGCCGCGCGGCCTCTTCGCCCGCACCCTGCTGATCCTGCTGCTGCCCATGGTGATCGTGCAGGGCATCGCGCTCCAGCTCTTCTACGGCGGGCACCTCGACGTCATCTCGCGCCGCCTGTCCGGCGGGCTGGCCGGCGACGTCGCCTTCGTCGCGCACCTGCTGGAGCACGCGCCGGAGGCCGCGCACCCCGACATCCTGCGCGAAGGCACCTGGCGGCTGGGCCTGGCCCTGGTGTGGGAGGCCGGCGGCACGCTGGGCCCGGTGCCGCACCGCCCGGCCTGGATGCCCTTCCTGCCGCTGGAGGCCGACCTCGATGCGTCCCTGCGGGAGCGCATGCCGAACTTCCCCTTCGACGCCGACTGGAGCAGCGACCCGCAGGCCATCGTCATCCGCGTGCAGACGCCTTCGGGCATGCTGAGCGTGGAGGCGCCGCGCAAGCGGCTGTTCAGCACCACCCTCTATGTCTTCGTCATCTGGCTGGTCGGCTCGGCGCTGCTGGTCGGCGTGGTGTCGGTGCTGTTCCTCAAGAACCAGGTGCGCGCCATCCGCCGGCTGGCGACGGCGGCGGAGGATTTCGGGCTGGGCCGCGAATCGGGGCCCATCAAGCCCGAGGGCGCGCGCGAGGTGCGCCAGGCCGCCATCGCCTTCAACGCCATGCAGGGCCGCATCCTGCGTTTCGTGGCGCAGCGGACGGAGATGCTGGCCGGCATCAGCCACGACCTGCGCACGCCGCTGACGCGCATGCGCCTGACGCTCGCCATGCTGCCCCCCGACCCGGACACGGAGGAGGACCACGCCGCGCTGGCCGAGGATGTGGGCGAGATGGAGCGGCTGGTGGAGACCTACCTGGCCTTCGCCCGCGGCGAGGGCACGGAGCAGCCGCGCGAGACCGACCTGGCCGCCCTGGTGGAGGAGGTGGCGGAGAAGGCCCGCCGCGCCGGCGCCGCGGTGACGGTGCAGGCGCCCCCTACCCTGCCCCTGCCCCTGCGGGCCGAGGCGCTGAAGCGCGCCCTGGGCAACCTGCTCGACAACGCCCGCCGCCATGCCGGGCGCATCGAGCTGGGGCTGAGCGAGGCGGACGAGGCCGGCCGCCCCTGGGCGGAGATCACGGTGGATGACGACGGCCCCGGCATCCCCGCCGCGCGGCGGGCGGAGGCCTTCCGCCCCTTCGCCAGCGGCTCGGCCAGCGGCACGGGGCTTGGCCTGGCCATCGCGCGCGACATCGTGCGCGCCCATGGCGGGGAGATCCTGCTGGAGGAAAGCCCGCTGAACGGGCTGCGGGCGCGCATCAGGCTGCCGGTCTGACCCTTGATCTATCGCAAGGATGGGGCGATTGTGGGGGCTCCCGCACGGCGCCTCCGCGCCGGGCGCACAACGTTCAGGACGCGTGATGGCCGGCACAGCCTCCGAGGGGACCTCCCCCTACAAGCACCCCTACCACCTGGTGGACCCCTCGCCCTGGCCGCTGCTCTCGGCCTTCGCCGGCGGGGCGCTGGTCACGGGCATCATCGTGGCGGCGCATGGCGGCGGCAAGTGGCTGCTGCTGCTGGGCGTGCTGGCGGTGGCCATCTGCATGTTCGGCTGGTGGCGGGACGTGCTGAGGGAAAGCCGCAACCCGGCCTACCACACGCCGGTGGTCCGCCTGGGCCTGCGCTACGGCATGATCCTGTTCATCGCCTCGGAGGTGATGTTCTTCGTCGCCTTCTTCTGGGCGTATTTCCACTTCGCGCTGTACCCGGAGCACGTCTCGGGCGCGACGGAGGCGATCTGGCCGCCCAAGGGCATCTACACCTTCGATCCCTTCCACCTGCCCTTCCTCAACACGCTGATCCTGCTGCTGTCGGGCTGCACCGTCACCTGGGCGCATCATTGCCTGCTGGAGAACGACCGCAAGGGCCTCGTCACCGGCCTCGCCCTCACCGTGGCGCTGGGCGTGGGCTTCTCCGCGCTCCAGGCCTGGGAATACGCGGTGGCGCCCTTCTCCTTCTACGGCGGCGGCGTCTATCCCTCGGTGTTCTTCCTCGCCACCGGCTTCCACGGCTTCCACGTGATCGTCGGCACCATCTTCCTGGCGGTCTGCCTCGTGCGCGCCATGAAGGGCGGCTTCACGCCGGAGAAGCATTTCGGCTTCGAGGCCGCGGCCTGGTACTGGCACTTCGTGGACGTGGTGTGGCTGTTCCTCTTCGTCTCCATCTACTGGTGGGGCGCGGGCAACATCGCCCATCATTAGGCCCTCACCGCGGCGGCCGGAGGCCGCCGCTACGCCGGGCGCGCGCATCCGCGCGCTTGGCTTCGCCGCGCCACGGGTGGTCCCGCGGGGCGGCCGGTCTGGCGGCGCCGGCCGCGTCGCGGCCGGATTCTGCGGGGCGGCGCATGTCTGCT
>JBEQBS010000217.1:0-5819 GCA_041639675.1 Rubritepida sp.
CGTCGCGGCGCGCGAGAGGGCGCCATCCACCTGCACCCGCGCCTGGAACGGCCCGCGCGCGCCCAGCAGCGCGGCAGCGCGCGGCGAGACGCCGATGACGCGCCCCGCCTGCTCCGGCCCACGGTCATTCACCCGCAGGCGCAGGCTTCGCCCATTCTCCAGGTTCGTCACGGTCACGATGGCGGGCAGTTGCAGCGTGCGGTGCGCCGCCACCAGCGCGGCCATGTCCCGCCGCTCGCCATTGGCGGTCAGCGCCGGGCCGCCAGCCGGCAGGATGGCGGCGATGCCGCGCTCATCCAGGGACAGATCCTCGCGCGGGTAGGACCATTGCCCGCCCAGGCGGTAGCCCTCGCCCAGCACGAAGCGGGGCTGGGGTTCCGGCGCCGGCGGGCCGCCGCAGCCGGCCAGCAGCCCCAGCAGCAGGCAGGCGCGGCGCAGCATCAGCCGATGCGGTCCGACAGCATCCCCACCGCCGTGGCGTAGAAGTTGGAGGGGTTGTAGCGGCGGATCGCCATGAAGTTCTGCCCGACCAGGAAGGATTGCGTGTCCCCGCGGGTGAAGCCGGGGATCACCACCGCCCAGTCCCCGCCGTGATTGGGCAGGGAGCCGCCGTCGAAATGCCGCAGGCCCATCCGCGCCCAGTCGGCCATGGGGCGCTGGTTGCGGTGGTCCAGCCCTTCCATCGCCATGCCGGCGGGCAGGCGCACCTCGAAGCCCCAGGGGTCGGGGTCGCGCCAGCCGCTGCGCGCCAGGTAGTTGGCGATGGAGCCCAGCGCATCCGCCCGGCTGTCCCAGATGTCGCGGCGGCCATCGCCGTCGAAATCCACCGCCAGCCGCTCGAAGCTGGTCGGCATGAATTGCGGGTGGCCCATGGCCCCGGCATGGGAGCCGCGCATGCGCTCCACGCTGACATTGCCGGCGTCCAGGATGCGCAGCGCCGCCAGCAGCTCCGCGCGGAAGAAGGCGGCGCGGCGCCCCTCCCAAGCCAGCGTCGCCAGGGCCTCGACCACGTTGTAGGTGCCGGTGAAGCCGCCATAGCTGGTCTCGATGCCCCAGATGGCGACGACCACGCGCGGCTCCACCCGGAAGCGCTGCTGGATGGCGCTCAGCGTCGCGCGGTTCTCCAGCATGGCGCGGCGGCCATTCTCGATCCGCGTGGCCGAGAGCCGGGCGTCGCGGTATTGCGGCCAGGTCTGGGTGAACTCGGCCTGGCGGCGGTCCAGCTCCAGCACGCGGTCATTGGGGCGCAGGCCGGACAGGGCGCGCTGGAGCGTGGCGGGCGAGACGCCGCCGCGCCGCGCCTCCGCCCGCACGCCGTTGAGGAAGGCGTCGAAGCTCTCGGCCTGGGCGGAAGCCGGCGGGGCGGCCAGGACCAGGGGAAGGGCCAGCGCGGCACGTCGCGTGAACATGGGGCGCGTCCTGCCACGTCCGCGCGCGGGGGGCAACGGAACTTGCGCGGGCCTGCACCCTGGCGCACCTTCGCGGCAACGGAGGACGCCCCATGCTGACCGAACGCTTCGCCGCCTATGCCGCCGGCATCCGCCACGCCGACCTGCCGCCGGAGGTGGAGGCGCGCACCCGCTTCCTCATCCTCGACCTGGCCGGCAACATGCTGCGCGGCCGCGTGGAGGCCGAGAGCACCGCGCCGCTGCTGGCCGCCGCCCGCGCCATGGGCCTCATGCACGGCACGCACACGGTCTGGGCCGGGCCGGATCGCGCCTCGCCACTGGGGGCTGCGCTGCTGAACGGCGCCTTCGCCCACAGCCTGGACTTCGACGACACCCACGCCGCCGGCACGCTGCACCCCGGCGCGCCGGTGATCCCCGCCGCCCTGGCCGCCGCCGAGATGGCGGGCGCGAGCGGCCAGGACGTGATCGCCGCCGTGGTGGCGGGCTATGAGGTGATGAACCGCCTGGCGATCTCCATGCCCGCCGGGGACCATTACGACCGCGGCTACCACCCCACCGCCACCTGCGGCGTCTTCGGCGCCGCCGCCGCCGCCGGGCGCGTGCTGGGGCTGTCGGCCGCGCAGGTCGCCGATGCCTTCGGCATCGCGCTGTCGCAATCCGCCGGTTCGCTGCAATTCCTGGCCAATGGCGCCTGGACCAAGCGCTTCCAGGTGGGCTGGGCCTCCATGGCCGGGCTGGCGGCGGCGCTGACGGCGCGCGAGGGCTTCCGCGGCGCCGCCGAGGCGCTGGAGGGCAAGGCCGGCTTCCTGCGCGCCTACAGCCCGAACCCGAACCCCGACCGCGCCTTGCAGGGGCTGGGCCATCAGTACGAGCTGATGGAGACGGCGGTGAAGCCCTACCCCTCCTGCCGCTACGGCCATGCCTGCGTGGATGCTGCGCTGGCGCTGCGGGCCGAGCTTGGCTTGCGACCCGAGGAGATCGAGGGCGTGACCATGGGCCTGCCCAACAAGGGCATGCTGCTGGTGGGCGCGCCGCTGGCCTACAAGCAGCATCCGCGGAACGTGGTGGACGGCCAGTTCAGCGGCCCCTTCGTGGTGGCCTGCGCCCTGCTGCACGGCCATTTCGGCTGGGACAGCTACCCCCGCATGGACGAGGCGCCGATGCGCGCGCTGATGCCGCGCATCGTGACGGAGGAGGACCCGGAGGTGCAGGCGGAATTCCCCGCCAACATGTCCGGCAAGCTGACGATCCGCGCGCGTGGGCGCGAGTTCACGAAGTTCGTCGTGGTGCCGAAGGGCGAGCCCGCCAACTTCCTGACGGAATCCGAGCTGCGCGCCAAGTTCCACGGCCTGGCCGATGCCGTGCTGGGGGCGGAGCGCGCCGCCGCCCTGGCCGACGCCGTGCTGGGCCTGGCAGCGGCGCCGGATGTGCACGGCCTCCTGCGCCTGGCCACCCCCTTGCCGGCGGTGCGGCTGGCGGGCGAATAGAGCCCCACGGGGGCAGGTGGCCGAGCGGTCTAAGGCAGCGGTCTTGAAAACCGCCGTGGGGGCGACCCCACCGTGGGTTCGAATCCCACCCTGCCCGCCGCCCCCATCCCGGGCCTACCGCCGCGCGCTGGCCGCGCTGACGTAGTTGTCGAAGCCCAGCTCCGCCACGCGGAACCACGCCCGCATGTCGTCGCGCGCCTTGGCCCAGTTCTCATGGATGCGCTTGAAGTCCGGGTTGCGCGCCGCGATCTCGGCCTCCAGCTCCAGGCTCACCCGCAGGCAGGCATCCAGGATCTCGCGCGAGAAGGGGCGCAGCTGCGTGCCCTGCGCGATCAGCCGGCGCAGCGCATCCGGGTTGCGCGTGTCGTAGCGCGCCACCATCCAGTGCGTCGCCTCGGCCGCCGCGGTGCGGATGGCCGCCTTGTAGGCGCGCGGCAGCGCCTCCCATTGCGGCTTGTTCAGCACCAGCGTGGTGTTCGCCGCCCCCTCCCAGAAGGCGGGGAAGTAGTAGAAGCGCGCCACGCGGTGGAAGCCCAGCTTCTCGTCGTCATAGGGACCCAGCCATTCGGTGGCGTCAATGACGCCGCGCTCCAGCGCCGGGTAGATGTCGCCGCCCGCCAGCTGCTGCGGGATGCCGCCCAGCCGCTGCAGCACCGTGCCGGCCAGGCCGCCGATGCGCATCTTCAGCCCGGAAAGGTCCTGCGCGGTGCGGATCTCGTGGCGGAACCAGCCGCCCATCTGCGCCCCCGTCGTGCCCATGGGCAGGGCGAAGCTGTTGAACTTGCCGAAGACCTCGTTCAGCAGGTCAATCCCGCCGCCCTCGTACATCCAGGCATTCTGCTGGCGGGTGTTCAGGCCGAAGGGCATGCCGGTGGCGAAGGCGAAGGCCTCGTTCTTGCCAGTGTAGAAGAAGCTGGTGGTGTGCGCCGCCTCCACGCTGCCCGCCTGCACCGCGTCCAGCCCCTGGAGCGGCGGCGCGATCTCGCCGGCCGAGAAGACGCGGATCTGGAAGCGGTCGTCGGTCAGCTCCGCCACGGTGCGGCTGAACACCTCCGCCGCGCCGTAGATCGCGTCCAGCGAGCGCGGGTAGGAGGAGGAAAGCCGCCAGCGCAGCACCGGCTGCCCGGGCGAGCCCTGCGCCAGGGCGGGGGTGGCCAGCGCCAGGGGCGCCGCGGCCAGCATGTGGCGGCGATCCATGAGATTTCTTCCTTTCTCGAACCTGGCCCCGCCCATACGCCCGGCCGCGGCGCTTGACGAGGGGGCCGCGCCGTGCTGCCAGCCGCCATGGCCCAGCAGCACGACCGCATCCTCATCCTCGACTTCGGCTCCCAGGTGACGCAGCTCATCGCGCGCCGCCTGCGCGAGGCCGGGGTCTATTGCGAGATCTGGCCCTTCAACGCCGCGCCGGAGGCCCGCATCGCCGCCTTCGCACCCAGGGGCATCATCCTTTCCGGCGGCCCGGCCAGCACCACCGAGGCCGAAAGCCCCCGCGCGCCGGACCACGTCTTCGCCCTCGGCCTGCCCGTGCTGGGCATCTGCTACGGCCAGCAGGCGATGTGCCTGCAACTGGGCGGCAGCGTCGAGGGCCATGACCACCGCGAATTCGGCCGCGCCTTCGTGGACGTGATGGAGGACAGCGCGCTGACCCAGGGCATCTGGGCCAAGGGCGCGCGCGAGCAGGTGTGGATGTCCCACGGCGACCGCGTGACGCGCCTGCCCCAGGGTTTCCGCACCGTGGCCACCAGCGACGGCGCCCCCTATGCCATCACGGCCGACGAGGCGCGCCGCTTCTACGGCGTGCAGTTCCACCCCGAGGTGGTGCACACCCCGCATGGCGCCGCGCTGCTGCGCAACTTCGCCCATGCCATCTGCGGCTGCCGCGGCGACTGGACCATGGCCGCCTACCGCGCCGAGATGGTGGCGAAGATCAGGGCGCAGGTCGGCACGGGCCGCGTGGTCTGCGGCCTCTCCGGCGGGGTGGATTCCTCCGTCGCGGCCGTGCTGATCCATGAGGCGATCGGCGACCAGCTCACCTGCATCTACGTGGATCACGGGCTGATGCGCGCCAATGAATCCGCCCAGGTGGTGGCCACCTTCCGCGACCGCTTCAACATCCGCCTGGTCCACCGCGACGCCTCCGACCTGTTCCTCGGCCAGCTCTCCGGCGTCACGGACCCGGAGGTGAAGCGCAAGACCATCGGCCGCCTGTTCATCGAGGTCTTCGAGGAGGAGCAGGCCAGGCTCGGCGGCGCCGACTTCCTCGCGCAGGGCACGCTGTATCCGGACGTGATCGAGAGCGTCTCCGCCACCGGCGGCCCGTCCGTCACCATCAAGAGCCACCACAATGTGGGCGGCCTGCCCGAGGGCATGCGCATGCGCCTGGTGGAGCCGCTGCGCGAGCTGTTCAAGGACGAGGTGCGCGCCCTGGGCCGCGAGCTCGGCATCCCGGAGGAGATCGTCGGCCGCCACCCCTTCCCCGGCCCCGGCCTGGCCATCCGCATCCCCGGCGAGGTGACGCGCGAGAAGGCCGAGCTGCTGCGCAAGGTGGACAGCATCTACCTGGAGGAGATCCGCGCCGCCGGCCTCTACGACGCCATCTGGCAGGCATTCGCCGTGCTGCTGCCGGTGCGCACCGTGGGGGTGATGGGCGACGGCCGAACCTACGACCAGGCCTGCGCGCTGCGCGCCGTCACCAGCACCGACGGCATGACGGCCGAGTTCTACCCCTTCGACATGGGCTTCCTGGGCCGGGTGGCGAACCGCATCGTGAACGAGGTGCGCGGCATCAACCGCGTCACCTACGACATCACCTCCAAGCCGCCCGGCACGATCGAGTGGGAGTGACCCTCACCCCAGCGGCAGGCTGAGCTCCAGCCGGCTGCCGCGCGCCACGGCCGGGCGGGCCAGCGCCCCGCCCCGATCC
>JBEQBS010000218.1:0-5827 GCA_041639675.1 Rubritepida sp.
GGCCGGCGGGTCCGCGCGCGGCAGCAGGAAGGCCAGCACCCCGGCCCCCATCGCCACCGCCAGCCAGGGCGCCAGCCGGCCGTGCTCGGCGGCGAGCGCGGCTTCGGCGGTGGCGAAGAGGCGTGGCACAACCCTTCGTTGCACGGTGGCGGCGTTCCGTGGAAGCCCCGCCGGGTGTATGGGGCAGGGCATGACCGTCCGCACCCGCTTCGCCCCCTCGCCCACCGGCTTCCTGCACATCGGCGGCGCGCGCACCGCGCTGTTCAACCAGCTCTTCGCCCGGCGCCATGGCGGGCAATACCTGCTGCGCATCGAGGACACGGACAAGGCGCGCTCCACCCCCGAGGCGGTGCAGCAGATTCTGGACAGCCTGGCCTGGCTGGGCCTGAGCCCCGACGAGGCGCCGGTCTTCCAGTCCACCCGCGAGGCCCGCCACGCCGAGGTGGCGCGCGAGCTGCTGGCGAAGGGCCTGGCCTACCGCGCCTACGAGACGCCGGAGGAGCTGGCGGCGATGCGCGAGCGCGCCGTGGCGGAAAAGCGCCCGCCCCGCTACGACGGCACCTGGCGCGACCGCGAGCCCGGCCCGGAGCACGAAGGAAAGCCCTTCGCCATCCGCATCAAGGCCCCGCGGGACGGCGAGACGGTGGTGGAGGACCTGGTGCAGGGCACCGTCCGCGTGGCGAATGCCGAGCTGGACGACATGATCATCCTGCGCAGCGACGGCACGCCCACCTACCTGCATGCGGTGGTGGTGGACGACCACGACATGGCCATCACCCATGTCATCCGCGGCGACGACCACCTCACCAACACCTTCCGCCAATGCATGGTCTATGACGCCATGGGCTGGCACCGGCCGCGCTTCGCCCACATCCCGCTGATCCATGGCGCGGACGGCGCCAAGCTGAGCAAGCGCCACGGCGCCGTTTCCGTGCTGGAGTTCCGCGACCAGGGCCTGCTGCCCGAGGCCGTGTGCAACGCCCTGCTGCGCCTGGGCTGGGGCCATGGCGACGAGGAGATCATTCCCCGCGAGCGCGCGGAGCGCATCTTCGACATCGCCGATGTCGGCCGCGCCGCCTCGCGGCTGGACTACGCCAAGGTGATGCACGTCAACGGCGTGTACCTGCGCCAGGCCGCACCGGAACGCCTGCTTCCGCTGGTGCTGGAACGCCTGCGCGCCACCGGCGTGGACTACGGCACCACGGCCCTGGCGCGGCTGGAGGCGCTGCTGCCCGCCTTGCAGGAGCGCGCGAAGACCCTGCACGACATCGCCGAGGGCGCGCTCTTCGCCATGGCCGATGGCGCGCCGGAGCCGGATGCGAAATCCGCCGCGCTGCTGACGCCCGATTCCCGCGCCCGCCTCGCGGACCTGGCCGAGTTCCTGTCCACCGCGCCCTGGGAGCGCAAGGAGCTGGAAGCCTGGCTGCGCGACTACAGCGACGTGAAGGGCATCAAGCTGAAGGAGGTGGCGCAGCCGCTGCGCGTGGCGCTGACCGGCAGCACCATGTCCCCGCCGATTGACCTGACGCTGGCGGCGCTGGGGCGCGAGGAGGCGCTGCACCGCATCCGCGCGGCGTCCCGCGCCTGATCGCCGGCGGCCGGCCGCCGGCGTGAATCAGCCGCGCAGCATTCAGCCCAGCAGACGCAGCCCCCTGGCGAAGCGCCGCTGGTTGGCCACGTAGCCATCGGCGCTGGCCTTCAGCCGCGCCGCACTGGCGTCATCCAGCGTGCGCACCGCGCGCGCGGGGGAGCCGACGATCAGCGAGTTGTCGGGGAACTCCTTGCCCTCCGTCACCAGGGCATTGGCGCCGACGATGCAGTTGCGGCCGATGCGGGCGTTGTTCAGCACGGTGGCGCCCATGCCGATCAGCGAATTGTCGCCCACCGTGCAGCCATGGAGGATGGCGTGGTGGCCCACCGTCACGTCGGCGCCCACGGTCAGCGGCGATCCGCGGTCGCTGTGCAGCATGGCGCCTTCCTGGATGTTGGTGCGCGCGCCGATGCTCATCGCCTCGTTGTCCGCGCGGATCACCGCGCCGAACCACACCCCCACCCCCTCGCCCAGCGTGACGCGGCCGATGACATGGGCATCCGGCGCCACCCAGTTGTCCCCGCCCATCACGGGCTCGTGCTCGTCCAGCGCCCAGACCGGCATGCTCATTCCTCCCCTTCTGCGGGGGCGATTCACGCCCCGGCCGGTGGCCAGCCGGGACGATCGCACCCGAAGATGTCGGCAGTGTGCTGGCCCGGCGCCGGCAGGTCCAGCCGCAGGGGCAGGCGCGCGCCGCCCAGGGCCACCGGCAGGGCGGGCACCTGAGACGCGCGGCCATCGGGCAGCGTCACCGGCAGCAGCCCGCCGGAGCCCCGCAGGTGCGGGTCGTCGAACAGGTCGCCGGGCGTGTTGATGCGGGCATAGGGCAGGCCGTTGGCGGCGCAGAGCGCCTCGATCTCCGCCACCGTCCGCCGGCCCAGGATCTCCTGCACCAGCGGGATCAGCGCCTCGCGCGCCGCGCTGCGTGCGTTGTTGCCGGCGAAGCGCGGGTCATGCAGCCGCGCATCGCCGAGTGCGGCGACGAAGCCCTGCCACTGCGTCTCCGTCACCACGCCGACGAAGACCTGCACGCCATCCGCGGCGTCGAACACGTCATACACGCCCCAGGCGCGGCGGCCGCCGGGCATGGGCGGCGGCGCCGCGCCGGTGACGGCCTGCTGCATCATGGCGGTGGAGACCAGGAAGGCGCAGGTCTCGAACAGGCCGGACTGCACGGGCTGGCCGCGACCCGTGGCGTCCCGCTGGCGCAGCGCGGCGAGGATGGCGATGGCGCCGAACATGCCGCCCATCATGTCGTTCACCGGAGCGCCGGCGCGCAGCGGCCGGCCGGGCGGGCCGGTCATGTAGGCCAGGCCCGCCATCATCTGCACCACCTCGTCCAGCGCAGTGCGCTGCTCGTAGGGGCCATGGAGGAAGCCCTTGAGCGAGCAATGCACCAGCCGCGGGTTGCGCGCGGACAGGGCTTCGTAGCCCAGCCCCCTGGCCTCCAGCGCGCCGGGGCGGAAGTTCTCGATCAGCACGTCGGCGGTGTCGAGCAGCGCCAGCAGGCGCTCCATCTGCACGGGGTCCGCCATGTCCACCGTCACGGATTTCTTGTTGCGCGACAGGGCGGGGAAGAAGCCCGCGCCGCTGGCCGTCAGCCCGCGCGTGCGGTCGCCGCCCGGCGGCTCCACCTTGATGACCTCGGCGCCCAGGTCGGCGAGGATGAGGCCGCAGCTCGGCCCCATCACCATGTGCGAGAACTCGACGACGCGGATGCCGTCCAGCGGAAGCCCGTTGCGCGGCCGATTCATGCCCTCGCTGCCGCTCGGCCGATCGGGCGCGGTCACGCCGCCCTCCGCACGCCGGAGCGCAGCAGGTTGGACGGGCACGGGTGGCCCACGATGCGCTCGGCCAGCCGCGCCGCCTCCAGCAGCGTCTCCAGCTCCACGCCCGTTTCCACCCCCATCTCGTGGCACAGGAAGACCAGCTCCTCCGTGGCGATGTTGCCCGGCGCGCCGGGTTGGCCGGCGAAGGGGCAGCCGCCCAGGCCCGCCACCGCCGCGTCATACCGCGCCACGCCCAGCCGCAGCCCGGCGGCGGCGCAGGCGATGCCCAGGCCGCGCGTGTCGTGCAGGTGCAGCACCACCTCCAGCGCCGGGAAGCGCGCGCGCACCGCGCCCACCAGGCGCTCCACCCGCAAGGGCGTCGCCCAGCCCATGGAATCGGCCAGCGTCACGCGGCGGATGGCGCAGCCCTCGTCATCGGCCAGCGCCACCGCATCGGCCAGCACGGCCAGCGCCTGCGCCGCCGTCACCTCGCCGCCGAAGTTGCAGCCGAAGGCGGCCTGGACGGAGATGCGCTCCATCGCCACCCCCTGCGCCCGGTGGGCGGCGATGTTGGCGCGCTGCGCCACCAGCTGCTCGGCCTGGGTGCGGTTCAGGTTGCGCCGGGTGAAGGCCTCCGAGGCCGTGACGGTGACGGAGCCGAAGACGGAGAGCCGGTCCCTGAAGGCCAGCGCGCGCGCCAGCCCGGCGGCGTTGAACCACAGCGCGGTGTACTCGACGCCGGCGCGCGGCGCGAAGCCGCCCACCACGGCTTCCGCATCCGCCCAGCCCGGCACGACCTTGGGCGAAACGAAGGATGCCACCTGGATGCGGCGCAGCCCGGTGCCGGACAGCGCTTCGACCAGGGCGACCTTGTCGGCGGTGGGGATGGGGCCGGGCTCGATCTGGAAGCCCTCGCGCGGGCCTTCCTCGGTGATCTCCACGCGGCTCGGCAGATCGGTCATGGCGGGGCCTCCTTCACTGGGGCTGGATGTTGGCGGCGCGGAGCACGGCGGACCAGCGCGCCATCTCGGCGCGCACGAAGCCGGCGGCCTCGTCGGGCGCGCTGACGGGGATGCTCTCGGCGCCCAGCTCCGCCAGCCGCGTGCGCAGCCGCCCCTCGCCCAGCACGGCGCGCAGCGCGGCGTGCAGCGTGGCGACCACCTCCGGCGCGGTGCCGCGCGGCGCCAGCAGCGCCTGCCAGACCATGAAGGTCGCCTGGGGAAAGCCGGCCTCGCCGATGGTGGGCACATCCGGCATCACGGCCGAGCGGCGCGGGCCGGAGACCGCCAGCGCACGCGCCAGCCCGCCCTGCGCCAGCGGGAAGGCCGTCGCGCCCGCATCGTACAGCATGTCCAGCCGCCCCGCCGCCAGGTCCTGCGCGGCCGGCGCCGAGCCGCGATAGGGCACCTCTTCCATGGAGATGCCGGCCGCCTGCTGGAACAGCAGCGAAACGAGCTGGAGCGCCCCGCCCGCCCCGGTGGAGCCATAGGTCAGCCGCTCCCGCCGCGCGCGCGCCACCAGGCCGGCCACGTCGCGGTCCGGGCCCTGGGGCGGCACCAGCAGCACCATCGGGCTTTCGGCGATGATGCTGACCGGGATCAGGTCCGTCGCCGGGTCGTAGTCCAGCGTCCGGTAGAGCGCGCGGTTCACCGCATGGCCGGTGTTGGTGAACAGGAAGGTCGCGCCATCCGGCGCCGCCTTGGCGACGGCGGAGGCGCCGATATTGCCGCCGGCGCCCGTGCGGTTCTCCACCACCACGCGCTGCGGCAGGTGCTGGGACAGCGCATCTGCCACCAGCCGGGCGATCACGTCGGTCGGCCCGCCGGGGGCATAGGGCACCACGACGCGCACCGGGCGCTGCGGCCAGGCGCCCTGCGCCAGCGCAGGAAAGGCCAACAGCGGCAGGGCGAGCAGGGATCGGCGATGCATGGGAGCTTCCTTTTTTCTGCTTGACGCAAAATAATCTTGTCTGACAGAATAATTTCATGGATGCCGCCGCCCCGTCAACCACGAAGCGCCGCGGCCGCCCGCCCGGCCCCGCCGCGCCCGCGCGCGTCGAGGCCGTGGACCGCGCCCTGGCCTTGCTGGATGCCTTCGCCGACGGCACGCCGCGCCTGCCGCTCTCGGCGCTGGCGGCGCGGGCCGGGCTCTACCCCTCCACCGCGCTGCGCCTGGCCGGCTCGTTGCTCGCCGCCGGGCACCTGGTGCGGGAGGGGGATGGCGCCTTCACCCTGGGCCCCGCGCTGCTGCGGCTGGGGCGCCTCTACCAGCGCGCGACGGGGCTGGAGGGGGTGCTGCGCCCCGCCCTTGCGCGGCTGGCCGCCGCCACCGGGGAAACCGCGGCCTTCTACCGCGCCCAGGGCGACCGCCGCCTATGCCTGTTCCGGCAGGAGGCGCCGCGCAGCCTGCGCTACGCGATGGAGGAAGGGGCGCTGCTGCCGCTGGGCCAGGGCGCGGCGGGGCACGT
>JBEQBS010000219.1:0-5809 GCA_041639675.1 Rubritepida sp.
CGTTGGGCCCCAGCCGCCCGCCCATGACGCCGGCATCCGCCGCATGGCCGGCGGCGGCGCCCAGCACGGCGCCCAGCGGCCCGCCCGTGGCGAAGCCCGCGATGCCGCCGATGATCTTGCCCCAGACGCTCAAGCCCCGCCTTTCCCGACTCGCCGGGGAATATGGGGTTCCCGACGCATTTGGGCGAGTCCCGTCCCGCCACGTCCCGCTTGCACGCAACGCGGCCGCCGTGGTGTGCTCCAGCCGGGGAGCGGGTCTGGCGGGACATGCCGCCGAGGACGAGGACCTCCATGACGAATCCCGCACCCGACACCCACGCTGAAGGCCGGCTGCTGCCGCCGGACCCCGTCCTGCCCTCGGCGGCGCCGTCCCGCAGCGTCTTCGCGCAATGGTCGCAGATCCCGGACTGGAGCGTGGACAGCACCGCCTGGAATGCGCCGAGCAGCTTCGTCCTCTATGACGATGGCTCCTGGACGCTGGCGATCAGCCGCCTCTACAACGGCTACAACTCCTACGGTCCCTTCGAACGCAAGTTCAGCGTCCGCTGGCATTGGACGGTGAAGTATCTTGACGCCCAAGGCGGGGTTCGCGGACAGATCGCCATCGTGGCGGGGGACGAGGGCTACCTGGGCGTCGCGCACAACGTCCTCAAGACCGGTGTGGACCCCGCCCTGCCGGGCCTGGTGCCCGAGATCGCATCGCTGACCGCGCAACGGCGGCAGGAGCGCTATTATTGAAGGCAGCCAGCGGCGCCGTTCAAACCGTCGCCGCCGCCCGCGCCGCCTGGTCGTAATGGCCGGAGAGCGCCCGCAACAGGCTGGCGGCCTCGCGCAGCCGCGCCTCGTCCTGGCCGGAGGTGCCGGTCAGCAGCGCCTCGCGCAGCTCGTGGTAGCGCGCGCAGAGCGCCAGCCCGGCCTCCGTCACCGTCACCGTCTGCTCCTTGCCCTGGCGGCCGAGCGTGACGAGGCCGGCGGCGGCCAGCTTGCGCACGGCGTAGCGGGCGATGTGCGCGTCCTCGATGCCCTGCACGCGCATGATCTCCGCCAGGCGCTTCGGGCGGTCGCGGTGGCGCACCGTGTGCAGTACCAGCACCTCGGTCGGGCTCAGCCCCGCCTGGCCGGCCGCCGCCGCGCAGCCGGTCATCCAGCGGCCGAAGGCGGCGGAGCAGAGGATGAGGCCGAACTCGAACTCGCTGAGCGCCGGGGAAGCTCCGGCGGCGAGATGGGCGGAGGAGACGGGGGCCTTGGGCATGGGCGCCAGCATAGCCCGGCTTCGACATTGACAAAACGCTGACGATTTATCACTGTCGGGCGGCATCGGAGAGGCGACCATGGACGGCATCCACCACGCGGGCTGGCAGTTCTGGGTGGACCGTGGCGGCACCTTCACCGACATCGTCGCCCGCTCCCCCCATGGCGCGCTCTCCACCGCCAAGCTGCTGAGCGAGAACCCGGAGCGCTACCGCGATGCCGCCGTGGCCGGCATCCGCCAGGTGCTGGGGCTGGCACCGGGCGCCGCCCTGCCGCCGGGGCTGGTGGAGGCGGTGAAGATGGGCACCACGGTCGCCACCAACGCTTTGCTGGAGCGCAAGGGCGAGCGTGTGCTGCTGCTGGTCAACCGCGGCTTCGCCGATGCGCTGCGGATCGGCAACCAGGCCCGCCCGCGCCTCTTCGACCTCAACGTCCGCCTGCCCGAGCTGCTGCACGAGCGCGTGGCGGAGATCGGCGGCCGGGTGGCGGTGGACGGCACCGCGATCGAGACGCTGGACGAGGAGGCCGCCCGCACGGCCCTGCGCGCCGCCCATGCGGATGGCATCCGCGCCGTGGCGGTGGTGCTGATGCATGCCTGGAAGCACCCGGCGCATGAGCGGCGCATCGGCGCCATCGCGCGGGAGGAGGGCTTCGCGCAGGTCAGCCTGTCCCACGAGGCCAGCCCGTTGCCGCGGCTGGTGCCGCGCGGCGACACGGCGGTGGTGGATGCCTACCTTTCCCCCATCCTGCGGCGCTACGTGGCGCAGGTGGCGGATGAGCTGGGCGCCCACACGAAGCTCTACTTCATGCAGTCCTCCGGCGGGCTGACGGAGGCGGCGCGCTTCCAGGGCAAGGATGCCATCCTTTCCGGCCCGGCGGGCGGCATCGTCGGCGCGGCGCGCACCGCGGCCATGGCGGGGTTCGACCGCATCATCGGCTTCGACATGGGCGGCACCTCCACCGATGTCGCGCTCTACGCCGGCGAGTATGAGCGCGCCTTCGAGACGGTGGTGGCGGGCGTGCGGATGCGCGCCCCGATGATGGCGATCAACACGGTGGCAGCCGGCGGCGGCTCCATCCTGCATTATGACGGCGCGCGGATGCGCGTGGGCCCGGACAGCGCCGGTGCCGTGCCCGGCCCGGCGGCCTATCGCCGCGGCGGGCCGCTGACGGTGACGGATGCCAACGTGATGGTCGGCAAGATCCAGCCCAGGCATTTCCCCGCCATCTTTGGCCCCGGCGGCGACCTGCCGCTGGATGCCGAGGCGGTGCGGGCGAAGTTCGCCGCCCTGGCCACGCGCATCGGCCGCGCGCCGGAGGCGGTGGCGGAGGGCTTCCTCACCATCGCCGTCGCCAACATGGCGCATGCCATCAAGCAGGTCTCGCTCCAGCGCGGCTATGACGTGACGAAATACGCGCTGACCTGCTTCGGCGGCGCCGGCGGCCAGCATGCCTGCCTGGTGGCCGACGAGCTGGGCATGGAGACGGTGTTCCTGCACCCCTTCGCCGGCGTGCTGAGCGCCTACGGCATGGGCCTGGCGGAGCAGAGCGCCATCCGCGAGGCCGCGGTGGAAGCCCCGCTGGAACCGGGCGCGATGGATGCCATCGCCGCCACCCTGGCGCGGCTGGAGGCGGAGGGCCGCGCCGAGCTGGCCCGCCAGGGCGCCGACGCCGCCGCCCTGCGCGCCACCCACCGCCTGCACCTGCGCTATGCCGGCACCGATGCCTTCCTGCCGGTGCCGATGGGCGCGCATGACGCGGTGCTGGCCGCCTTCACCGAGGCGCATCGCGCCCGCTTCGGCTTCAGCACGCCCGAGCGCCCGGTGGTGGTGGAAGCCGCCATCGCCGAGGTGACGCTGCCCGGCGAGGCGGTGGCCGAGGCGCCGCTGGCCCCCCGCCCGCCCGGCGAGGCGCTGCCCGAGGCCGACCGCGTGCGCGTCTTCGCCGCCGGTTCCTGGCACGACGCCCCCGTGGTGGACCGCGAGGCCCTGCGCGCCGGCGACCGCATCCCCGGCCCCGCCCTGATCCGCGAGCGCATCGCCACCATCGTCGTCGAGCCCGGCTGGACCGCCGAGGCCACGGCGCTGAACCACGTGGTGATGCGCCGCACGGCCCAGCGCGCCAATGCCCGCACGGAACTCACCGGCAAGCCGGACCCGGTGATGCTGGAGCTGTTCAACGCCCTGTTCATGTCCATCGCCGAGCAGACCGGCGTGGTGCTGCAGAACACCTCGATGAGCGTGAACATCAAGGAGCGGCTGGACTTCTCCTGCGCCATCTTCGACGCCGCCGGCAACTTGGTGGCCAACGCGCCCCATGTGCCCGTCCACCTGGGCGCGATGGGCGAGAGCGTGAAGACCGTCATCGCCTCGCGCGGGGCCACGCTGCGGCCGGGCGACGTGGTGGCGCTGAACAACCCCTACAATGGCGGCACCCACCTGCCGGACATCACCGTCATCACCCCCGTCTTCGACGAGGAAACGGGAAGGGACATCCTGTTCTTCGTCGGCTCCCGCGGGCATCACGCCGATGTGGGCGGCCTCACCCCCGGCTCCACCCCGCCGGCGGCGCGCACGCTGGAGGAGGAGGGCGTCGTCATTGACGACTTCCTGCTGGTGGAGGGCGGCCGCTTCCGGGAGGGCGAGTTCCGCGCCCTGCTGACCGGTGCGACCTGGCCCGCGCGCAGCCCGGACGTGAACGTGGCCGACATCAAGGCCCAGGTGGCGGCGAACGAGACGGGGGTGCAGGAGCTGCGCCGCGCCGTGCGCGAGTTCGGCCTGGCCACCGTGCAGGCCTACATGCGCCACGTCATGGACAACGCGGAGGAGTCCGTTCGCCAGGTGCTGGCCACGCTGAAGGATGGCCATTTCGAGACCCGCACCGATGACGGCACGCCCCTCGTCGTCTCCATCCGCGTGGACCGCGCGAAGCGCGAGGCGGTGATTGACTTCACCGGCACCGGCCCGCAGCGCCCGACCAACTTCAACGCCCCGGCGGCGGTGTGCCGCGCCGTGGTGCTCTATTGCTTCCGCTCGCTGGTCGGGGCCGACATCCCGCTGAACGATGGCTGCCTGAAGCCGCTGCGCATCGTGGTGCCGCCCGGCTCCTTCCTTTCGCCCATGCCGGGGCGCGCGGTGGTGGCCGGCAACACCGAGGTCTCGCAGATGACCTGCAACGCGCTGCTGGCCGCGCTGGACGCCTGCGCCTCCGCGCAATCCACCATGAACAACCTGCTCTTCGGCGATGGCGAGTTCCAGTACTACGAGACGGTGTGTGGCGGCGTGGGCGCCGGCCAGGGCTTCGACGGGGCGAGTGCCGTGCAGACCCACATGACCAACACCCGCATGACCGACCCCGAGATCCTGGAGATGCGCTACCCGGTGCGGCTGGAGGAATTCGCCATCCGGCGCGGCTCGGGCGGCGCCGGCCATTGGCGCGGCGGCGACGGCTCGCGCCGGCGCATCCGCTTCCTGCGGCGGATGGAGGCGGTGATCGTCGCCTCCCGCCGCAACGTCGCGCCGCACGGGCTGCATGGCGGCGCCGACGGCGCGCCGGGCCGGCAATGGTTGGAGCGTGCGGACGGCACGCGCACCGACATGCCCGGCAACACCGGCCAGGCGATGCTGGAACCCGGCGACGTGCTGGTGCTGGAAACCCCCGGCGGCGGCGGCTGGGGCGCGGCCTGACCCCTTCCACCCGCGCCGTTCCTCCCCCACAAGGAAGGCGCGGTTCGGAAAGGGGTGCGATGCGGGCGCGGTGGTGGCTCATGGCTGGCGTGGCGGCGTTCGGCGCCCTCGCGGCCGGCGTGCTGGCCGCGCCCGTCTTCATTGACTGGGATGCCCGCCGCGCCCAGGTCGCGCGCCTCGCCGCCGAACGGCTGGGCCGGCCCGTCGCGCTCTCCGGCCCGCTCAACGTCACGCTGCTGCCGCGCCCGGTCCTCGAAGCCTCCGGCGTGCTGATCGGCGAGGGCGGCGACGGGCTGGGCATCGCCACCGAATCCCTGCGGCTGCGGCTGGACGGCTCCTCCCTCCTCCTCGGCCGCCTG
This sequence comes from Rubritepida sp., assembly GCA_041639675.1. Lineage (GTDB taxonomy): Bacteria > Pseudomonadota > Alphaproteobacteria > Acetobacterales > Acetobacteraceae > Roseococcus. The sequence continues at coordinate 5,297 of JBEQBS010000219.1, forward strand.
GTGGTGCGCGAGGCCGCGCTGGTCGGCGCCGAGATCCGCCTGCCCTGGCCGCCGCAATCCCTCGCCGGGCTGGTGCCGCCCCCCTGGCTGACGGCGCTGGATGCGCGGGTGGAGCGCGGGCGGCTGCTGGTCGGCGGCGTCGCGCTGGAAGGCGTGCAGGCCCGGCTGCTGGCCGGCGGCCCGGCCGAGGCGCTTTCCGCCGAGGGCACCCTGCAATGGGAAGGCCGCCCGCTGCGCTTCAGCGCCACGCTGGGCCGCGCGGGGGAGGATGGCGCCGCCCCGCTCGACCTCTCCGTCTCGGCGGATGGCGCGACGCTGGCCGCGCGCGGCATCCTGCCCGGCCCGGGCGGCTTCGAAGGGCGGCTGGATGCCGCGGGGCCGGACCTCGCGCCCTTCCTGCCGGTGCCGCCCGGCCCCTTCCGCGCCAGCGCCCGCCTGTCCGCCTCCGCCGAGCTGATCGCCGCCAACGGCCTGGCGCTGGAGGTGGCGGGGCAGGCGCTGTCCGGCGCCGCC
>JBEQBS010000220.1:0-5698 GCA_041639675.1 Rubritepida sp.
GCTGGCGCGCGCCGAGGCGGTGCTGCGCGGCTGGGCCGCGGCGTCGCTGTGCCTGCTGGCGCTGGTGCTGGCGCTGCTGGCGGCGATGGTGGCGAGGTAGGGTCAATGCCGCGCCGGCCGCTGCCGGTCGCGTGGCAATCCGCTGCCCCCCTCGCGCAGCCAACCGGGGTCCCACCCGTCCCCCAGGCCGGCTTCCGCTGCGGTTCGCATCAGCCGCCCGGGCGGGGCAGCCGCCGCAGCCGCATGACCTCGCGGCCCTGCGAGTCCAGCAGGGCCATCTCCTCGCCCGTGCCGCCGCGCAGGGCGCGCACCTCGCCCAACGCCTGGGCGAAGGCGGCCTCGCGCGCATCCAGCGGCGGCGGGCAGGCCATGCGCGTCATCGCGCCCGGGCGCAGGGCGATGGCGCTGCCCGTCCCCTCCCACGCGCCGGCGATGCGGTTGCAGCCGGCGGTGGCGGCGTAGCGGCCGGGGACGAAATTGATCTCGGCCGGGCGGGGCGCTGCCGGCAGCGGCTCGCCGCGCAGCGCCTCCACGCGCCAGAGGCCCTCGGGCGGCGGCGGATGGGCCGGGGCGGCGGCGCAGGCGGCCATGAGGAGAAGGGCGGGCAGGCTTCGCATCGGCGCAGCATAAGGGCTTGTTCCATGCCGCGTCCCGCGATTTCATCCCCGCAACGGCCCGGCACGATGGGCCGGGGAGGAACGCACCGATGATCCGGACCACCCTTCTGGGCATGGCCGCCGCGCTGGCCCTGCCCGTCCTCGCCGCCGCGCAGCAGGCGGCGCCCGCGCCCCCGGCATGGGCCCAGGGCCGCCCGCCGGAAATGGCCTCCTCCCCGCTGGCGCCGCACCCGCCGCGCCTGACCGCGACCCCGCCCGAGCGCATCCCCGTGGCCCAGCTCCGCGTGCCCGAGGGCTTCCAGGTCGAGCTCTGGGCGCATGGGCTGCCCGGCGCGCGCGTCATGGTGCGCGGCCCGAACGGTACCATCTTCGTCGGCACCCGCACCATCGGCCGCGTCTATGCCGTGCACGACACCGGCGCGGCGCGCGAGGTGAGCGTGTTCATGCAGGGCCTCACCCAGCCCGCCGGCCTCGCCGTGCGCGACGGCGCGCTGTGGATCGCCGCCATGCACCGCGTGCTGCGGGTGGACGAGGTGGAGGCCAACCTGGCCAACCCGCGCCCGGTGGAGCTGACGGAAGCCTTCGGCCAGGCCACGGAGCCGCATCACGGCTGGAAGCACATCGCCTTCGGCCCGGGCGGGCGGCTCTACATCCCGCGCGGCGTGCCCTGCAACATCTGCGAGTTCGACGGCGAGCGCTTCGCCCTGATCGAATCCTGGAACCCCGATGGCAGCGACCGCCGCATCGAGGCCCGGGGCGTGCGCAACACGGTGGGCTTCGACTTCCACCCGGTGACGGGCCGTCTGTGGTTCAGCAACCACGGGCGCGACTGGGCGGGCAACGACAACCCCTCCGACACGGTGCACTGGCTGCGCGCGCGGGGCGAGCATTTCGGCTTCCCCTGGTGCGCCGCCGGCTTCCAGGACCCCGCCATCCCGAACGCACGCCTGTGCAGCGAGTTCCCGGCGCCCGACGCCGTGCTCGGCCCGCATGTCGCGCCCATCGGCACGCATTTCTACCGCGGCACCGCCTTTCCCGAGCGCTACCGCAACGCGCTGTTCATCGCCAACCAGGGCAGCTGGAACCGCCCGCGGCTGAGCGGCTTCAACGTGGTGGTGCTGCGCGAGGGCGAGAATGGCCGCCTGGTGATGGAGGAGTTCATGGGCGGCCTGCGCGACGACGCCAACCAGCGCTTCAGCGGCCGCCCCGCCGGGCTGCTCACCATGCCCGATGGCGCGCTGCTGGTCTCGGACGAGGACAATGGCGCCATCTACCGGATCACCTACCGCCGGTGAGAAGGCTGGCCGTGATCCTGGCGGGGCTGGCGCTGGCCGCCCCCGCCGCGGCGCAGGAGGCGCTGACCGGCGCCGCCCTGGCGAGTGAGCGCCAGTGCGGCGCCTGCCACGGGCTGGACGGCCGCAGCACCATGCCCGACATGCCCTCCCTGGCCGGGCAGCAGCGGGAGTTCCTGGCCATCCAGCTCATCCTGTTCCGCGAGGGGCTGCGCGAGGTGCCGGCGATGCGCGAGCCGGCGCGCGGCCTCACGGACGCGCAGGTGGAGGCGCTGGCCGCCTTCTACGCCGCCCTCCCCTCCGGCCCCAAGGAGGATCGCGGCCCGCTGGACCCGGCGCTGGCGGCGCGCGGCGCCCAGCTTTCCGCCGCGCGCAACTGCAACGCCTGCCATGGCGCCGACTACGCCGGCCGCGCCCACCTGCCGCGCATCAGCCACCAGCGCGAGGACTACCTGCGCCACGCGCTGGAGGGATACCGCGACGGCACCCGGGTGGGCATGGACACGCAGATGAACGGCGTGATGCACGGGCTTTCGGATGGCGACATCGCCGCCATCGCCCACCACCTGGCGCATGCGCCTTGATGCAGCATGGCCGCCGCCCGACATGGCGGCGATGCGCTTCGACAATTCCTATGCCCGGCTGCCCGACCGCTTCTTCACGCGCCAGCCGGCCACGCCGGTGGCGGCGCCGCGGCTGCTGAAGGCCAACCACGCCCTGGCCCGCGCGCTGGGCCTGGACCCCGCCTGGCTGGAATCCCCCGAAGGCATCGCCGCCCTGGCCGGCAATGCGGTGCCGGAGGGCGCGGAGCCGCTGGCCCAGGCCTATGCCGGCCACCAGTTCGGCGGCTTCACCCCCAGCCTGGGCGATGGCCGCGCCCTGCTGCTGGGGGAGGTGATCGCCCCCGATGGCGCGCGCTTCGACCTGCAACTGAAGGGCAGCGGCCCCACGCCGTATTCCCGCCGCGGCGACGGCCGCGCGGCGATCGGCCCGGTGCTGCGCGAATACATCGTCGGCGAGGCGATGCACCGCATGGGCGTGCCCACCACCCGCAGCCTGGCGGCGGTGGCGACCGGCGAATGGGTGATGCGCGAGGACGCCCTGCCCGGCGCCGTGCTGGCCCGCGTGGCGGCCAGCCACATCCGCGTCGGCACCTTCCAGTACTTCGCCGCGCGCAACGACGTGGAGGCGGTGCGCCTGCTGGCCGAACACGCCATGCGCCGCCACGACCCCGTGGCGCTGGAGGACCCCCAGCCCTTCGCCGCCTTCCTGCGCGGCGTCGCCGAACGCCAGGCGGCGCTGGTGGCGCGCTGGCTGCTGCTGGGCTTCGTGCATGGCGTGATGAACACCGACAACATGACGGTGAGCGGCGAGACGATAGACTACGGCCCCTGCGCCTTCCTGGACGCCTACCACCCCGCTGCCGTGTTCAGCTCGATAGACCATGGCGGGCGCTACGCCTATGCGCAGCAGCCGCGCATCGCGCTGTGGAACCTCACGCGCCTGGCGGAATGCCTGCTGCCCCTGCTGGCCGATGAGGAGCAGGCGGCGGTGGCGGTGGCCAGCGGGGCGCTGGACGCCTTCGCGCCGCGCTTCAACACGGATTACCGCGCCGGCCTGGCCCGCAAGCTGGGGCTGATGGAGCGCGACGATGCCCTGGCCGATGCGCTGCTTTCCGCCATGGCCGCGAATGGCGCCGACTTCACCCGCACCTTCCGCCACCTGGACGCCGATGCCCGCGCCGAATTCCAGGACCCCGCCGCCTTCGACGCCTGGGCGGAAGGCTGGCGCGCGCGCATCGCCGCCGAGGCACAGGACCCCGCCGCCCGCCGCGCGATGATGCGGGCCGCGAACCCCGCCCGCATCCCGCGCAACCACCAGGTGGAGCGCGCCCTGGCCGCCGCGGCGGCGGGCGACATGGCGCCCTTCGAGGCGCTGCTGGCCGCGCTGGAACGCCCCTTCGACGACGACCCCCGCTTCGCGGAATACGAGGCCGCGCCGCAGGCGGAGGAGCGGGTGACGGCAACCTTCTGCGGCACCTGACCTACCGCGCGGCGTGCCAGCCCAGCGCGAAGCCCGCCAGCCCCAGCCCCAGGCTCGCCGCCACATAGAGCGCCGCCTGCCACGGCGCGCGTTCCCACAGCAGCGCCGCTTCCAGGGAAAACGCGCTGAAGGTGGTGAAGCCGCCCAGCACGCCCGTGACGAGGAACAGCCGCGCCGTGCCGGACACCCCCTGCGCCGCCAGCACGCCGATGGCCGCGCTGCCCAGGATGTTCACCAGCAGCGTCGCCCAGGGGTAGGGCAGCAGCAAGGACACGCCGTATCGCGCGCACGAACCCAACGCCCCCCCGGCCGCGACCGCCAGCCAGCTCATCGCCGCCGCGCCGCCCAGCCGCGCAGGCGCTCGGCCACCGCCTTCTCGGCGCCGCGCTCCGTGGGGTGGTACAGCGACAGCCGCGCCATGCCCTCGGGGAAGTAGTTGGCGCCGCTGAAGGCATCCTCGGCGTCGTGGTCGTATTCGTAGCCCTGGCCGTAGCCCAGGCTCTTCATCAGTGTCGTCGGCGCGTTGAGGATGTTGGGCGGCGGCATCAGCGACCCCGTCTCCTTCGCCGCCGATTGCGCGGCCTTCCAGGCGGCATAGACGGCATTGGATTTCGGCGCGGTGGCCAGGTGCACCACCAGCTGCGCCAGCGCCAGCTCCCCCTCGGGTGAGCCCAGGCGCTCGAAGCTTTCCCACGCCGCGATGGCCAGCGGCAGCGCCGTGGGGTCGGCCATGCCCACATCCTCGGCGGCGAAGCGCGTGAGGCGGCGGGCGATGTAGCGCGGATCCTCCCCGCCCGTGACCATGCGCGCGAACCAGTAGAGCGCGGCATCGGGGTCGCTGCCGCGCAGGGATTTGTGCAGCGCGCTGATGAGGTTGAAGTGCTCCTCGCGGTCCTTGTCGTAGAGCGCCGCGCGCTTCGCCAGCAGGGATTGCAGCGCGCCCTCGTCCAGCACGGCATCCTGCGCCAGCACCTGCTCGGCCAGGTTCAGCGCGTAGCGGCCATCGCCATCGGCCATGGCGCGCAGCAGGGCGCGGGCGCCCTCGGTCAGCGGCAGGGGGCGGCCTTCCAGCGCCTCGGCGCGCCGCAGCAGCGCTTCCATCGCCGCATCGTCCAGCCGGTGCAGCACCAGCACCTGGCAGCGGCTCAGCAGCGCGCCGTTCAGGGCGAAGCTGGGGTTCTCCGTGGTCGCGCCCACCAGCACCACCGTGCCGTCCTCCACCACCGGCAGGAAGCCGTCCTGCTGGGCACGGTTGAAGCGGTGCACCTCATCCACGAAGAGCAGCGTGCGGCGGCCCAGGCGGCGGCGGGCGCGGGCCTCCTCGAAGGCGCGCTTGAGGTCGGCGACGCCGCTGAACACGGCGGAGATGGCGTGGAACTCCAGCCCCGCTTCCTCGGCCAGCAGGCGGGCGATGGTGGTCTTGCCCACCCCCGGCGGCCCCCAGAGGATGAGGGAGGAGAGCGACCCGCGCGCCAGCATCCGCCGCAGCGATCCGCCCTCGCCCAGCAGGTGCGCCTGGCCGGCCACCTCCTCCAGGCGGCGCGGGCGCAGGCGCTCGGCCAGGGGCGCGTCCTCGGCGGGGGGCGGCGGGGCGGCGCCGGGGGCGGGGCCGAACAGGTCGTCGGAAGGGGGGCGGCGGGCCATCGGGACAGGATAGCCCCGCATCGCCTATGCTGCACGCCATGCCCGGCCGCCGCCTCGCCTGCCTGCTGCCCTTCGCCGCGCTGCCGGCGCGCGCGGCGGCCT
>JBEQBS010000221.1:0-5695 GCA_041639675.1 Rubritepida sp.
CGGCCGGCGCCCCGCGCGCGCCGATGCGCCGCCACGCCGGCCACACGCTGCATGTCAGCATCGGCGGCCACAAGGTGGCGCTGCGCACGGCGGAGGAGAACGGCCAGCTGCGCGAGATCGCCTTCTCCCTCGGCAAGGAGGGCGCGGCCTACCGGTCGCTGATGGACAATTTCGCCCAGGCGGTGACGGCGGGGCTGCAACGCGGCGTGCCGCTGGCCGAATATGTGGAGCAATTCGCCTATACCCGCTTCGGCCCCGCCGGGGTGGTGGAGGGCGACCCCGACATCCCCCGCGCGACCTCCGTGCTGGACTGGGCCTTCCGCCGCCTGGCGCTGGACTATGGCGCCGGCACCCTGCCGCAGCCGGAGGCCGAGGAGGTGGATGCCGATGCCGCGCGCCCGGCCGCGCAGGCGCCGCTGCTGCCGCTGGACCTGCCGGTGGCGCGGCGCACCCTCAGGCTGGTGGGATGAGATGAGCGACTTCGACACGAGGCTGGCCGAACTGGGCCTGTCCCTGCCGGACCCCGCGGCGCCGGTGGCCAACTACATCCCCTTCACCCGCCAGGGGAACACCGTCTTCATCTCCGGCCAGGTGCCGCGGGTGGATGGGACGCTCTGGCCCATCGGGCAGCTCGGCGGCGCCGTCTCCATGGCCGATGGGGTGCGGGGCGCGCAGCTCTGCATGCTCGCCATCCTGGCCCATGCCAAGGTGGCGGCGGGGGGCGACATGGCGCGCGTGCGGGTGCTGAAGCTGACCGGCTTCGTGAACTCCGCTCCCGGCTTCGGCGACCAGCCGGCGGTGGTGAACGGCGCCAGCGACCTCGCCGTGGCGCTGCTGGGCGATGCGGGGCGGCATGCGCGCTCGGCGGTCGGCGTCGCGGCGCTGCCGGGCAATGTGGCGGTCGAGGTCGAGGCGATCCTCGCGCTCGACTGAACCTCCCCATATCCATGGGCATGGACCAGTCGCTGACGCTCTCGCTGCACCCTTCCATCGCGGAGATCCCCGCGGCGGAATGGGATGCCTGCGGCGACGGCAACCCCTTCACCAGCCATGCCTTCCTCCTCGCGCTGGAGGAGAGCGGCAGCACCGGCCGGCGCACCGGCTGGCTGCCGCAGCACCTTGCGCTGCGCGGCGAGGACGGCGCGCTGCTGGCCTGCGCTCCGTGCTACGCCAAGGCGCACAGCTACGGCGAATACGTCTTCGACCATGGCTGGGCCGATGCCTATGAGCGCGCGGGCGGGCGCTACTACCCCAAGCTCCAGGTCGCCGCGCCCTTCTCGCCGGTGCCGGGGGCGCGGCTGCTGCGCCGGCCGGGCGTGCCGGTGGCGGCGGTGGCGGAAGCGCTGCGCCAGGCGATGGGCGCGCTGGAATGCTCCTCCGTCCACGTCACCTTCTGCACGGAAGCGGAAAGCGCGGCGCTGGCGGAATGCGGCTGGCTGGCGCGCATCGGCACGCAGTTCCACTGGCACAACCAGGGCTATGCGGATTTCGATACCTTCCTGGCGGCGCTGAACAGCCGCAAGCGCAAAGCACTGCGCAAGGAACGCGCCAGCGTGGCGGCCAGCGGCCTTTCCATCCGCACCCTGCGGGGGCCGGAGGTCACGCCCGCCCAATGGCGCGCCTTCCACCGCTTCTACCTGAACACCGTGGATGGCCGCTGGGGCAGCGCCTACCTTTCGGCCGATTTCTGGCCCCTGCTGGGCGAACGCCTGGGCGATGCCGTGGTGCTGATGTGGGCCGAGCGCGATAGCGAGCCGGTGGCCGGCGCGCTGAACCTGCTGGGCCCGGATGCCCTGCATGGCCGCAACTGGGGCTGCGCCGAGGAGGTGCCCTTCCTGCATTTCGAGCTGTGCTACCTGCGCGCCATCGAGTTCGCCATCCAGCACGGCATCGCGCGCGTCGAGGCCGGCGCCCAGGGCGAGCACAAGATCCAGCGCGGCTACCTGCCGGTGGAGACGCACTCCGCCCACCTCATCGCCCATCCCGGCCTGCGCCGCGCCGTGGCGCAGTTCCTCGACGCCGAGCGCCTGGCGATGCGTGAACGCATGGCCGCGCTGGCAACCCTCAGCCCCTACCGCGCGGAATGAGGCGCCTCCTTCTCCTCGCGCTGCTGCTGCCCGCCGCCGCCCTGGCCCAGGCGGTGCCGCCGCGCCTGGTCATGTCCATCCCCGGCGCCTGCGTCACGCCGCTGCGGATGGGTGCCGAGGAACGGCCCTGCGCGGAGACCGGCGCCGTCTATGCCGTGCTGGAGGATGGCCGCGCCTTCGTCGCCATCCCCTTCGGCCCGCGCAGCGCGGTGAACTTCGTCGGCACGCGGGACCGCCACCCCTCGGACGACACCTACGCGCTCACGCTCGACTACCTGCGCGTGGTGACGGACGGCATCCCGCGCGAAATCCGCGTGGCCGGCGAGTGCCAGGCCCGGCTGGGCCGCAACGGCGCCTGGACCGACCTGGGCTGCGCGGCGCGCACGGCGGATGGCGCGCTCTATGCCGTGCGCTTCCGGCCGCGGGCGTGATCCTCGCCCATGGCCAGCTGGCGCTGTCCATGGTGCTGGTCGGCGCCAATGTCGCCGTCGCCAAGCTGCTGGCCGAGCAGCTGCCCATCGCGCTCATCGCCTTCCTGCGCTGCGTGCTGGCGGTGCTCATCCTCTGGCCGCTGGCGCGCTGGCTGGATGGGCCGGTGCGCATCGGGCGCGGGGCGGCGGGCAACCTGTTCCTCCAGGCGCTGTTCGGCACCGCCATCTACAATGCCGGGCTGCTGGCCGGGCTGCGGCTGACCACGGCGCTGGAGGGCGGGCTGGTGTTGGCGGCGCTGCCCGCCGTGGTGGCGCTGGGCTCCTGGATGTGGCTGCGCGAGCGGCTTTCCGCGCGGCAATGGCTGGCCGCCGCCCTGGCCGGCTGCGGCATGGCGGCCATCACCCTGGCGCGGCTGGGCGGCGGGGGCGGGCAGGGCTCGGCGCTGGGCAACCTGCTGGTCTTCGGCGGCGTGGTGGGCGAGGCGGTCTATGTGCTGCTGGCCAAGCGCATCGCCGGGCGGGTGCCGGTGGTCACGGCCTCCCTGTGGATGCAGGTCTTCTCCGCCCTGGTGCTGCTGCCCTTCGCCGCGCCGGGCTTCGGCGCGCTGGGGGCGCTGGCCGATGCGGCGCTGCTGGGGCTGCTCGTGTTCCATTCGGTGACGGCGAGCGTGCTCTGCCTGCTGCTGTGGTTCAGCGGGCTGCGGCGGGTGCCGGCGGGGGTGGCCGGCGCCTTCACCGCCTTCCTGCCGGCCAGCGCGGCCCTCACCGCCGTGCTGGTGCTGGGCGAGGCGTTCACGATGCTGCATGCGGCGGGCTTCGCGGTGATGATGGCGTCCTTGCTGCTGGCGACCTGGCCTGGCAGGGTTTCGGGCGATGCGCGCCTGGTTCGAGCTGACGGTTCCTGAGTTTCTCGCCGCCGCGCCGGATCGCATCGCCGAACGCCTCGCCGCCGCCCAGGCCCGCCGCCACGCCAGCACGGAGCTGACGCAGCTCAACGCCTGGGCCTCCATGCTGGCCACGCTGCGCCGCGTGCTGGCGATGCCCGAGGCCGCCGGCTGGACCCTGCTGCTGGAATACGACCTGCTGCGGCTGGAAAAGCGCGCCGACGCCATCCTGCTGACCGACCGTGCGGTGATCGTGCTGGAATGGAAGGACCGCGCCACCACCCACCTTGCGGCCGACCTGCGCCAGGCCGAGGACTACGCGCTGGACCTGCACGATTTCCACGCCGGCTGCCGCGCCCATCCGGTGGTGCCGGTGCTGGTCGCCACCGCCGCGCCGGATGCGGGCTGGACCCCGCCGCTGATCCCCTCCGGCGTCTGGCCGCCGGTTGCCACCAATGCCGCCACCCTGCCGGCGGCGCTGCGCGCCATCCAGGCCGCCATCCCCGGGCCCGCCGCGCCGCTGGACGCCGCCGCCTGGCGCGCCGCCCCCTACCGCCCCGTGCCCTCGGTGCTGGAGGCCGCGGCCATGCTGTTCGACCGCCACCGCTCGGCCGAGATGACGGCCGCGCGCGCCGACGCCGCCAACCTGACGCGCACCACCGCCGCCATCCGCGCCGCCATCGCCCGGGCGAAGGCCGGCGGCGAACGCCTGGTGGTCTTCGTCACCGGCATTCCCGGCGCCGGCAAGACGCTGTGCGGCCTCAACATCGCCTTCGGCGGCGGCGGCGCCGTCTTCCTCACCGGCAACGCCCCGCTGGTGGAGGTGCTGCGCGCCGACCTCGCCCGGCGCGAAGGCCGCCGCCACAGCCAGCGCCACGCCGTCGCCACGCTGCAGAACGTCCACAAGTTCCTGGAAACCTACGTCGCCGCCCGCCCCGGTGAGGCCCCGCCGGAGCACGTCATCATCTTCGACGAAGCCCAGCGCGCCTGGGACCAGGCGCAGGCCACCCGCGACACCCAGCGCCGCGTCAGCAAGCTGACGGACAGCGAGCCCGCCCACACGCTGGAAATCATGGGGCGCGCCCCCGGCTGGTCGGTCATCGTGGCGCTGATCGGCAACGGGCAGGAGATCAACACGGGCGAGGCCGGACTGGCCGAATGGGGCCGTGTCATCGCCGCCTCCGGCACCTGGGGCGCCCTGGCCGCGCCGCGCGTGCTTTCGGCCACCGAGTCCGCGCAACGCCTGGCGGATGGCCCGCAACCCTGGCTGGAGGTCGAGCCCGCGCTGGACCTCCAGGTGCCCATGCGGGCCGTGCGGGAGCCGGCGGGCGCCGCCTGGGTGGAGGCCGTGCTGGAAGGCGACGCCGCAGCCGCCGCCCGAATTTCCGCCGGTTGCACGTTGCCCTTCCTGCTGGCGCGCGAGCTGGGGGCGTTGCGCGGGGCGCTGCGCCGGCTGGCGCGCGGCAACCGCCGCGCCGGGCTGGTGGCCTCCGCCGGGGCCAAGCGGCTGCGCGCCGAAGGGCTGGCGGTGCAGGTGCCCGACATCGCCCGCTTCTTCCTCGACCGCTGGCCCGACCCTCGCGCCTCCGACGCGCTGGAAACCTTCGCCACCGAATACGACTGCCAGGGGCTGGAGCTGGACGTGGTCGGCATGGCCTGGGGTGGCGACTTCATCCGCGCCGGCGGCACCTGGTTGGCGCGCGATTTCGTGGGGCGTCGCTGGAACCTCGTCGGCAAGGCGCAGACGCGCGACTTCATCCGCAACACCTACCGCGTCCTGCTCACCCGCGCCCGCTACGAGACCGTCATCTGGGTCCCGCCCGGCTGCGCCCGCACCGACGAATGGCACGACCCCACCCGCCCGGCTGCCGAGATGGACGCCATCGCCACGTTCCTGCTGGCCTGCGGCGCCCGCCCGCTGGATGCGGCGCTCGCGCCTACGGCACAGCCTGCCCTGCTGCCGTAGCCAGCGCCCCCAGCACCCCCCGCGCATCCTGCCCGGCCGGCACGCTGACGCGCAGCTTCATCATCCAGCCCCGCGCCTCGCCCACGCAGACGTGGCTGTCCGCCCGCTGGCCGCCGGCATAGGCCTGCTCCATCGCCACGCAGCGCCAGCCCGGCCGCGGCGGCGCCACCGCGCGCACCGCCCCCACCTGGTACTGCCGCATCGGCGCCAGGGCGCGGATCTCCTCCTGCGCGCGGGCCAGCTCGGCCTCCGCCGTGCCGCGCGGGCGGAACAGGAACACCGTCGCCACGCCGGGCGCGCCGGGCGGGCGGTAAGATCGGAAGAGCG
>JBEQBS010000222.1:0-5668 GCA_041639675.1 Rubritepida sp.
GTGAAGGTCCGCGGCGTTGAGCCGCGCGCCGGCACGGGGCGTGGCGGTGACGCCTATCCTGCCCGCAGCAGCCGCGCGGCGCTGACGGCGAAGTAGGTCAGGATGCTGTTCGCCCCGGCGCGCTTGAAGGCCATCAGCGCCTCCATCATCGCGCGGTCATGGTCCAGCCAGCCGTTGCGCACCGCGGCCATCACCATGCTGTACTCGCCGCTCACCTGGTAGACGAAGGTGGGCAGGCCGAATTCGCGCCGCACGCGGTGCAGCACATCCAGGTAGGGCAGGCCGGGCTTGACCATCACCATGTCCGCGCCCTCGGCGATGTCCAGCGCCACCTCGCGCAGCGCCTCGTCGCTGTTGGCCGGGTCCATCTGGTAGGTCTTCTTGTCGGCCGGGCCCAGGCGGTTGGCGCCGACATGCGAACCCACGGCATCGCGGAAGGGCGCGTAGAAGCCGGAGGCGTATTTCGCCGCGTAGGACATGATGCGCGTGTTGACGAAGCCGCGCGCATCCAGCGCCCGGCGGATGGCGCCGATGCGCCCATCCATCATGTCCGAGGGCGCGATGCAGTCCACGCCCGCTTCCGCCTGGAGCACCGCCATGCGGGAAAGGACGGAGACGGTGGCCTCGTTGTCCACCTCGCCCGCGCGGATCACGCCGTCATGGCCATGGGTGGTGTGGGTGTCCAGCGCCACGTCGCCGATCAGACCCAGCGCCGGATAGGCCGCCTTGAGCGCGCGGGCGGCGCGGCACATCAGGTTGCCGGGGTCCAGCGCGCCGGTGCCTTCCTCGTCGCGCGCCTCCATCGGCGTGTAGGGAAACAGCGCCACGGCGGGGATGCCGAGCGCCACCGCCTCCGCCACATGCTCCACCACCCGGTCCACGCTGACGCGGAACACGCCGGGCATGGAGGGCACCTCGTCGCGCCGGCCCTCGCCGGCGGTGAGGAAGATCGGCCAGATCAGGTCGGCCACCGCCAGCCGCGTCTCGGCCGAGAGCGCGCGGCTCCAGCCATCCATGCGGTTGCGGCGCAGGCGGGTGAGGGGGAAGGCGCCCGGGAACTGCATCACGCCAGCGCCTGCTCCAGGTCGGCGATGATGTCGTCCACATGCTCGATGCCGATGGACAGGCGGACATAGCCGGGCGTGACGCCGCTCATCGCCTGCTCCTCGGCGGAAAGCTGCGAATGGGTGGTGGTGGCCGGATGGATGGCGAGGCTGCGGGCATCGCCGATATTGGCGACGTGGTAGAACACCTTCAGGCGCTCGATGAAGGCGCGCCCGGCCTCGGCGCCCTCCTTCAGCTCGAAGCCGATCAGCGAGCCCATGCCGCCCTTGAGGTAGGCGGCCGCGCGCCGCGCCGCCTCGCCCTGCGCCAGCGAGGGGTGGGTGACGCTGGCCACCTTCGGGTGCTGCGCCAGCCAGGCCGCCACGCGCAGCGCGTTGGCGCAATGGCGCTCCATGCGCAGCGGCAGCGTTTCCAGCCCCTGGATCGCCATGAAGGCGTTGAAGGGAGCCATGGGGGCGCCGATGTCGCGCAGCAGGCAGGTGCGCATGCGCAGGATGTAGGCGATAGGGCCCAGCGGCTTTGCGGCCTCGGTCCAGACGGCTCCGTGATAGGAGGGGTCGGGCGTGTTCAGCGTCGGGAAGCGCGCGCCGCCCGCCGCCCAGTCGAAATTGCCGCCGTCAATGACGATGCCGCCGATGGAGGTGCCGTGCCCGCCGATCCACTTCGTGGTCGAGTGCATCACCACCGCCGCCCCGTGCTGGAAGGGCTGGCAGATGATGGGCGCGGCGGTGTTGTCCATGATGAGCGGGATGCCCAGGCGGCGCCCCAGCGTGGCGACCTCGGCGATGGGGAAGACCTGGAGCTTGGGGTTGGGCAGCGTCTCGGCATACCAGCAGCGGGTGCGGTCATCCGTGGCGCGCGCGAAGTTCTCCGGGTCCGCCGGGTCCACGAAACGCACCTGCACGCCGAACTGCTTCAGCGTGTTGGCGAAGAGGTTCCAGGTGCCGCCATACAGGTCGGTGCTGCTGACGATGTTGTCGCCCGCCGCGCAGAGGTTCAGCACGCAGAAGGTCGTCGCCGCCTGGCCCGAGCCCACGGCCAGCGCCGCCACCCCGCCCTCAAGCGCCGCGAGGCGCGTTTCCAGCGCGTCGCAGGTGGGGTTCATGATGCGGGTGTAGATGTTGCCCAGCTCCTGCAGGCCGAAGAGCCGCGCCGCATGGCCGGTGTCCTGGAACTGGAAGGAGGTGGTCTGGTGGATCGGCACCGCGACCGAGCCGGTGGAAGGGTCGGCGCGGTGGCTGCCGCCGTGCAGGGCGATGGTCTCGGGCTTCATGGCGCTGGTTCCGCGGTTTCTGGCCGCGGAACCATGGCACCATGAGGCGCCGCTGTCAGCGGGGGCGCGCCGTCTCGCGGCCCTGGGCGAAGGCGCCCACCACGGTCCATTGCCCCTCCAGCGTGCCGTCGCGGCGGATCTCGTAGATGCCCATGCCGGGCTGGTTGCCCAGGCTGAAGGCGGTGGCCAGCGTCAGCCCGCTCACCATCGCCACGCCCTCGATGATGTCCTGCCCGATGGTCCAGACCACGCGGAAGGTGGTCAGCCCCACCTGGGTCAGCATCAGCGTGCCGGTGTATTCCGTGCCGTCCGGGTTGGCGCCCGTGATGTCATAGGTTCCGCTGCGCTGCGCCGCCGCCGGCCCGGCCAGCGAAAGCGCCAGCAGCGCCCCCAGGAGAAACCGCCTCATCCTCTGCCTTCCTTCACCACCGCCACGCGCAGCGCGTTGGTCGCGCCCGGCGTGCCGAAGGGGACGCCGGCCGTGACCACGATCTCCTCCCCCGCCTGGGCGAAGCCCTCGCCCAAGGCGGCGCGGGAGGCGCGCGCGACCATTTCCGTCATGGAGTGAATATCGGGAACCGTGAGCGGATGCACCCCCCAGGCCACGGCCAGCCGCCGGGCCGAGGCTTCCAGCGTGGTCAGGCCCAGGATCGGGCAGTCCGGCCGCTCGCGCGCCACGCGCAGCGTCGTGCTGGCCGTGGTGGTGAAGGTGGCGATGGCCTTGGCGCCGATGGTGTGCGCCACCTGCCGCGCCGCCGCTGCGATGGCGCCGGCGGAGGACTTCTCCGGTTCCGGCCGCTTGGCGTCGGTGAGCTGACGCCAGCCCTCGTCCTGCTCCACCCGCGCCACGATGCGGTCCATGATGTTCACCGCCTCGAAGGGATATTGGCCGGCCGCGGTCTCGGCGGACAGCATCACGGCGTCGGCGCCGTCGAAGACGGCGGTGGCCACGTCGCTGGCCTCGGCGCGGGTGGGTGCGGGGGCCGTTATCATGCTTTCCAGCATCTGGGTCGCCACCACCACCGGCAGGCCGCGCTGGCGGGCGCCGCGCACGATGCGCTTCTGCACCAGCGGCACCTCCTCCGGCGGCAGCTCCACGCCCAGGTCGCCGCGCGCCACCATCACGCAATCGGCCAGGTCGAGGATGCCGTCCAGGTTCTCCACCGCCTGGGGCTTCTCCATCTTCACCATGATCCAGGCGCGGCCGGCGGCGATGGCCTTGGCCTCCGCCACATCCTCGGGCCGCTGCACGAAGGAGAGGCCCACGTATTCGATGCCCAGGGGCAGCACGAAGTCCAGGTCCTCGCGGTCCTTGCGCGTCAGCGCCGGGATGGGCAGCGGCACGTCGGGCACGTTCACGCCCTTGCGGTCCGACAGCGGGCCGCCGACCAGCACCTCCGTCTCCAGGTGGTCGTCCGCCACGGCGCGCAGCACGCGCAGCTTCAGCTTGCCGTCATCCAGCAGCAGCGTGGTGCCGATGCGCGCGGCGTTGATGATCTCCGGATGCGGCAGCTGCACGCGCTGCACGTCGCCCGGGGTGGGGTTGAGGTCGAGGCGGAAGCGCGCCCCCTGCTGGATCTGCACGCGGCCCCCGCCGAACTTGCCCACGCGCAGCTTCGGCCCCTGCACGTCGGCCAGGATGCCGATGGGCCGGCCGGTGCGGCGCTCCACGTCGCGGATCATCTCGATCCGGGAGGCATGGTCCTCGTGCGAGCCGTGCGAGAAGTTGAGGCGGAACACATCCGCCCCGGCGCGGAACAGCTTCTCGATCACCTCGATGGTGCTGCTGGCCGGGCCGAGGGTGGCGATGATCTTGGTGCGGCGGTGGCGCCGCATCGGGATGCGCATGTCTCACTCCCCGGCGAGCAGGATCGCCCGCACGTCATTCACGTTGGTCAGCGTCGGCCCGGTGCGGATCAGCGTGCCTGCCGCCTCGAACACGTCGTAGGAGCGGTGCGCCGCCAGCGCCTCCCGCCCGCGCGACAGCTCAACGCCCGGCCCCCACCAGGCGCCGGCGGCGTCGGACCTGCCGTCAATGCCGTCGGTGTCGGCGCAGAGCGCCCAGGTGGCGGGGATGCCCTGCAGGGCCAGCGCCATGGCCAGCAGCGTTTCCGTCGAGCGCCCGCCGCGGCCATCCGTGCCGGGGGCGATGGTCACGGTGGTCTCGCCGCCGGACAGCAGCACGCAGGGGCGCGGCAGCGGGTGGCCGTGCAGCGCGGCGGATCGCGCGATGCCGGCCAGCGCGGTGCCCACGTGGCGGGCCTCGCCCTCCAGCGCATCGCCCAGGATCAGCGGCGTCACACCCTGCGCGCGGGCCTCGGTGGCCATGGCCTCCAGCGCCATCAGCGGCGTGGCGATCAGGCGGAACGCGACGTTGTCCAGCCGCTTGGGGCTTTCGTGCTCCGCGCGCGCCAGATGCGCCGTCACGGCCGGCGGCAGCACCATGTGGTGGTGCGCCACCAGGGCGCGCGCCTCGGCGAAGGTGGTGGGGTCCGCCACGGTGGGGCCGGAGGCGATCACCTCCGGGTCGTCGCCCGGCACGTCGCTGATGGCGAGTGTGACCACGCGGGCCGGCGCGCAGGCCGCAGCCAGCCGCCCGCCGCTGAAGGCGGAAAGGTGCTTGCGGATGCAGTTCATCGCGTGGATGCCCGCGCCCGAGGCCAGCAGGGCGCGGTTGGTGGCGATGAGATCCTCCAGCGACAGCCCCGGCGCCGGCAGGGTGGCGAGCGAGGAGCCGCCGCCGCTGACCAGGAACAGCACCAGGTCATCGGCCGTCAGCCCCTCGCACAGCGCCAGCATCTCGGCGGCGGCGGCGGCGCCGGAAGCGTCGGGCACCGGATGCGCGCCATGGCGCAGGCGGATGCGCGCCAGCGGCAGGCCGGCGCCATGCGGGGCGATCACCAGCCCCTCGGCATCGGGCCAGGCGGCCTCGACCGCCGCGGCCATGGGCGCCGCGGCCTTGCCGACGCCCAGCACCAGCACGCGCCCCTTCGGCCGGTCAGGCAGGTGCGCGGCCAGCACGGCGCGGGGATCGGCGGCCCGGACCGCGGCGCGGAACAGGCTGAGGAGGAGGTCAGGCGCGGTCACGCGCGCACCCAAGGCCGGGCAGGATGATCCGTCAAGACTTTTCCCCTTACTTGCATGCAAGTTTGTATGCAAGAAGTGCCGCGTGTCCAGTCACCGTCTCGCCACCGGCAGGCGCCGCAGCGCCGCCACGATCTCGCCCGCCGCGCGCTCGCGGTGGCGGGTGATGGCCTCGCGCGCCGCCTCGGCCATGCCGGCGCGCAGCGCGGCGGTCGCGGCGCCATGCTCGGCCAGGCTGGCCTCCGG
>JBEQBS010000223.1:0-5657 GCA_041639675.1 Rubritepida sp.
CTCCGCCCGCCCCGGCGCCTGCGGCCGGCGGTCCGGCCTGGCTTAACGGGTGATGCGCCGATGGTTCGTCGCCGCTGGACGCGGCCGGCGCAGCCGCGTGCTGCGGCCCAGTCCCTGCCACCGCCGCGCGGCTGCTCGCCTGAGGATCAGGTGCGTCGCCTCACCTGCGCGCTCTGCGGTCGGGAGGCGAAGGGCTTCGGCTACATCCACCAGCTTCGCTGGGGCGAATTCCCGCATCACCGCTTCTGCTCAATGCGGTGTTGCGAGGCAGGTGGCGCGCTGGGCCGAAGGTCCAACGGCGTGATCGACAAAACGCAGATGGAGGAGCGCGCGGTGAAGGACGCGCGCCGGCCGCTCGCCGAGGTGCTGGTGGAGCTGAACCTCATGGCGCCGTTCCACGACCGCAGTGCGTCAGAAATCGACCGCATCATCGAGGCCTGCGTGGACGGCTTCCAGGCATCCATGCAGCGCCAGGCCGCCGAGCGGGATCCGCTCGACGACCCGATTCCATTTTGAGGACACCCATGATCCTCGACCTCAACCACCAATCCGGCCTGGTCTACGGACGCGCCGCGCACGGCATGGCCGACACCACCGCCCGCATCAATGCGCATGTCGATGCCGCACTGGTCGCGCGCAACCAACGGCAGCGCCCGCGCGACTATCTCGGTGGCAGCCGGATCGGCGAGGCCTGCGCGCGAAAGCTGGTCTACGAGGTGGCGCATACCCCGAAGGATGCGGGCCGCGATTTCGACGGCGGCACACTGCGCGTCTTCGATGCGGGACACCAGTTCGAGACGCTGTCCATCCGATGGCTCCGCCAGGCGGGCTTCGATCTGCGTGACCGCGGCGCCGATGGCGAGCAGTTCGGCTTTGCCGCCGCGGGCGGGAAGCTGCGTGGGCATGCCGATGGCGTCATCGTCGCGGGTCCCGATGTCGGCATCCGCTGGCCTTCCCTGTGGGAGCACAAGGCCCTCGGCCAAAAGTCGTGGAACGACCTGGTCAAGCACGGCCTGCGCCAGTCCAAACCAATCTACTTCGCGCAGGTCCAGCTCTACATGGCCTATCTCGAGCTCGAGGTGGCGCTGCTGACCGCGCTGAACCGCGACACCCTCGCCCTGCACCACGAGGCGGTGCCCTTCGATGCAGCCGAAGCGCAGCGCCTGTCCGATCGGGCCGTCGACATCCTCCGCGCTGCCGAGGCCGGCGAGTTGCCCTCGCGCATCGCCGCCCACGCCGATTTCTTCCTCTGCCGCTTCTGTCCCTACGCGGCCCGCTGCTGGGAGGCCAACCCGTGAGGTCACCTTCGCCATTTCCGCCCGTGCCGCTGGCCTACGCGCTGAAGCGCCACATTCATCGTTACGCGAACCGCTTCTGGTGTCCCGTCGATGCATCCGGCGTCCTCAGCGCGCCGGTCTACCTCTTTCCCGACCAGACCAGCTTTGACTCGGACGAGGTCCAGCTGCTGTCGCAGACCATCATGGCCGGCCCGCTGCGGCTGCCTCATGAGCGTGTGCTGTTCGAGGTCACCGAACAGCTCCATCCCGGCGCATCTCTCGTTGCCTACGCGGTCGGGACCGAGCAGGGCGTCGATGCATTCCTCTTTCGCTTCGACACCCGTCGCAAGCTCTGGACCGACGTCTTGGCTCGGGCCAGCTTCCTGCCCGACGGCGTCGCGGACGTCGAAGCGCATCCGACCCTCGTCGATCCGGCAGAGCACACTCCATACTTTCAGGCGCTCACCGGCATGGTCTGGCGTGCGCTTGGCCTGCTGTCGGTCGGCACCCAGCTCCGGGAACACGTGGTGTCGCCGCTGCGGCGCGCTTCGCTCGCCAAGCACGGTGTCCGCGGATGGACCTACCGCATCGCCGAAATCGACACGACGCAGGTTGCGGCCGCAGTCGCGCTTCGCGGCGGAACACACGCTTCGCCGCGCTGGCACATTCGCCGTGGGCACTGGCGCACGCTCGCCGACGGGCGGCGCGTGTTCGTCCGCGAATGCGAGGTCGGCGATCAGTCGCGCGGGGCTGTCGTGAAGGACTATCACGCGACAGGGCTGACCGAGGCGCGGCTCTTCGCGGAGGCCGCACGGCTCGCCCACATAGAGCAGCCGGCGCCCAGCCCGCGGCCGCAGGAGCCGCGGCCGGACCACAGCCGCGAGGTGGCGCGGCTGCTGGAAGGCTGCCAGCCACTCGCCGGCACGGTGGCCGAGACCTACCTGCGCAGCCGCGGCCTGGAGGTGCCGGATAGCCCTGACCTGCTGTTCCACCCGGACCTTCCCGACTTCGAGACGAAGCGTGGCTGGGCGGGGATGGTGGCGGTCGTCCGCGACGGCGCGGGCGAGCCCGCCGGCGGTATCCATCGGACCTACCTGCTGGACGACGGCTCGGCGAAGGCGCCGCCGGGGAAGAAGATGCTCGGGCCCATCGCCGGCGGCGCGGTGCGCCTGGCGCCGTTTCCCGATGACGGCCGGATCGGCGTCGCCGAGGGGATCGAGACCGCGCTCTCGGCGCAGGCCATCTTCGGCGTGCCCACCATGGCGGCGCTCTCCGCGGATGGGCTGCGGCGTTGGCGTTGGCCGGACGGCACCACCCACGTCACCATCTTCGCCGATGCCGGCCTGCCAGGCATGCAGGCCGCGGCCACGCTGGCGGACCAGCTGAACCTCGCCAACATCTCCTCCCGCATCCTCGCGCCGCTGCATGGCGACGACTTCAACGACGACCTGCGGCATGGCGTGACGGCCGACGACTATGCCGCGTCGCCGGCGGCAGATGAACAGGCCCAACCGCCCACCACCGCGGAGGAGTTGCTGGCGGCCGCGGCAATGCTCACCAACCCGCCCGACATGGCGCCGCTGTCCCAGCTGTTGGGGCGCCTCGTCACCCTCCGCCTCGAGCCACTGCCCGAGCGCCAGGTCCTCGGCGCGATCAAATCCGCGACCGGCATCGCCGTCTCGATCCTGGAGAAGCAGCTCGGCGAGCTGCGGCGCCGCTTCAACACCACGGGCGATGTGAACCAGGCGCCGATCCGGCCGCGCTGGGCTGCTCTGCTGCGCCTCGAGCCGAGCGGCGCGCCGGAGCGCAACGAGGCGAATGTGATCACGGCGCTGTCGCTCGATGCGGCGTTCGCCGGCGCGCTGGTCTTCGACGAGTTCGCACAGGAGATCCTGGTCACCCGCGCCCTGCCCTGGGAGCCCGCCGCCAGCACGCTGCCGCGGGCCTGGGGCGAGGCTGACGACGTGCGCTGCGCCGAATGGCTGCAGCGGCACGAGATCAACGTGCCGCCCGTCGTGGTGGGGCGCAGCGTCGTGGCCGTCGCCCGCAACATCCGCGTGCACCCAGTGCAGGACTATCTCCGCGCGCTCGCCTGGGATGGGACGCGTCGCCTCGACGCATGGGCCGTGACCTATCTCGGCGCGGCCGACACGCCGCTGAACCGGGCCATGGCCTCGCTGTGGATGATCTCCGCGGTCGCGCGGATCATGCGCCCCGGCTGCAAGGCCGACCACATGCTGATCCTGGAGGGCCCGCAGGGCATTAGGAAATCGACGGCGCTGAAGGTGCTCGCCTCCGATGCCTGGTTTACCGACGAACTGGCCGAGATCGGCTCGAAGGACGCGGCGCAGCAGATGCGTGGCGTGTGGATCATCGAGATGGCCGAGCTCGACGCGATCGGCCGGGCCGAGGTCTCGCGCATCAAGGCCTTCCTCACCCGCACCTCCGATCGCTACCGGCCGCCCTATGAGCGCTATGTTGTCACAGTGCCGCGGCAGTGCGTCTTCGCGGGCAGCGTGAATCCCGACACCTATCTGCGCGACGAAACCGGCAATCGCCGCTTCTGGCCGCTGCGATGCGGGGAGATCGATCTCGACGGGCTGCGCCGCGACCGCGACCAGCTTTGGGCCGAGGCCGTCGCGCGGTTCAACGCGGGTGCGCCCTGGTGGCTGGAAGACCGCGTTCTCATCGCCTCCGCCACCGCCGAGCAGGAGGCTCGCTATGAGCCGGATGCCTGGGACGCGCTGATCGAGCGCTGGCTGGTCTCCGAGCGGCGCAGCGTGAATGTCGGCTTCGGCAACTATGACGACTGGCAGGACCGCCACGTGCCGCGGCCGCAGGCGCTCACGGACATTTCTGTCGGCGAGGTGCTGGAGAAGGCGCTCAGCATCGAACCGGCGAAATGGACCCGGGCAGACCAGATGCGCGTCTCCAGCTTCCTGAAGGCGAGGAAGTGGGAGCGGTACAAATCGGGCGCCTCGGGCCGGGATGCGCGGGAGTGGCGCTACCGGGCACCGCGCCCGGAGGGCGGCTCGTGATGTCGGCCGCGCCGCTGCTGTCCCAACCTCGTCCCGCGGTCCCAACCCCCTCGTCGAGGTTGGGACAGCAAATCCCGACGCAAAATCAGTTGGTTGCGATCGCTGGTCCCAACGTCCCAACCGTCCCAACGGGTCTGAAACCTAGATGCGGAAGGTCTGGGTCGGGCCGGACATACATTCTCCTTATAGGTTTAGGGGATGTCGGCCCAGGTTGGGACGTTGGGACACGCCCGCGTAAAACGTTGATTTGGCACGAAAGTACTTCCTGCCAGGTCGGCGCAGGTTGGACCCGGTTGGGTCCTGGGTTGGGGCGGCACCGGCCGCCAGCGATCGGACCGCCGATACAGGCCCACCCGAAATGCCGGGCAGCGACGGCGAGCTCCGCCAAGAACCGCGCCGTCGCCGCCCTCACCAGGACGATCCCCTTCCGGAGACCACCATGGCACCCGCGACTCTCACCATGCCCGCCGCGCACGCAAGCGGCCCGCCCATCGCCCTCCCGCCCGCGACCAGCCTGGCGCACCACACCGTGCTCGCGCTCGATCTCGGCACCACCACCGGCTGGGCCCTGCGACGTCACGACGGCACCATCACCTCGGGGACCATGACGTTCCGCCCCAGCCGCTTCGAAGGCGGCGGGATGCGCTTCCTGCGCTTCCGCGGATGGCTGGCTGAGGTGGCTGCCCTGAGCCAGGCGCCCGTGCCGAGGCTGCCGCCCGCCAGCGCGTGCAGCAGATAGGCGCGGGTCAGCAGTGGCCGGTCGGTGGAGGAGAAGCGCGCCATTGCCCCGAGCGCACCCAGGGCGCCGGCGAGCAGCGCCTCGCCGACGATGCCGCCGATGCGCTCCGGGTCGATCATGGCGGTTCTCCTATCGGCGGCAGAAGACGCGCCAGGCGATGCCCGCGGCATCCCGCTCGGCGTGCTGGACGGTCAGGGTGTCGGCGCCGAGGGTGAAGGTGTCGTCCGCCTCGACGCTGGAGAGGACGGCGATGGCCACCGTCAGCACGTCGCCGGCCTGGATCGCGCTGGTGCCGAAGGCATCGCCCAGCCGATCCGGCGACGAGCGGACCACGCGGAGCAGGACCGGCGCACCGGTCCCGCCCGCGCGATAGCTCGCATCCGCTCCGATGTTCGGATCCGCGGCCAGCGCATCCATGGCCGCGACGAAGGCGCTCATAGGAGTTCGAGCGCGCCGCCGTGGTGTCGAGCAGCCGCCCGTGGAAGTAGCACTCGTCGTTGGTCGGCTCGATCTCCAGCACGGACCAGCCCGCGGGCGCCGTGGTCGGAATGGTGCTGCCCGAGGCGCTGCCCAGGCGCGGCGCGCCCTCGCTCCCCACCTCGT
>JBEQBS010000224.1:0-5643 GCA_041639675.1 Rubritepida sp.
GGTGGCGGCGGCCATCGCGCCCGGCGGGGTGCTGCGGGCGGCGATCAACTTCGGCAACCCGGTGCTGGCGCAGCGCGGCCCGGGCGGCGAGCCGCGCGGCGTGTCCGCCATGCTGGCGGCCGAGGTGGCGCGCCGCCTGGGGCTGGAGCTGCGGCACGTGCCCTTCGACGCCGCCGGCCGCGTGACGGAAGCCGGGCTGCGCGGCGAATGGGACATCTGCTTCCTGGCGGTGGACCCGCAGCGCGCGCAGGGCATCCTGTTTTCCGCGCCCTATGTGGTGATCGAGGGCGCCTACATGGTGCGCGATGCCAGCCCGATCCGCGCGAATGACGAGGTGGACCGGCCCGGCATCCGCGTCGCCGTGGGCCGCGGCAGCGCCTATGACCTGTTCCTTTCGCGCGCGCTGCGCCATGCCACGCTGGTGCGCGCGCCGACCTCCCCGGAATCGGTGGCGCAATTCATGGCCGAGGGGCTGGAGGTGGCGGCCAATGTCCGCCAGCCGCTGGTGGCGCATGCCGCCGCCAATCCCGGCCTGCGCGTGCTGCCCGGGCGCTTCATGGCGATCGAGCAGGCGGTGGGCATCCCCCAGGGGCGCGAGGCCGCGCTGCCCTGGCTGCGCACCTTCGTGGAGGAGATGAAGGCATCCGGCGCCATCGCCCGCGCGCTGGCCGAGAGCGGCCAGGCCGATGCCACGGGGGCGCCGCCGGCCGGTTGACGCCTCGCCGCACCGGCACGACCCTGCGCCGCGATGACCGAGATCCTGCTGCGCAGCGCCTCCCCCGAATACCGCGCCATGCTGGGGGCGGTGGGGCTCTCGGTGCATGACGCCTCCCGCGGGGCGCTGGCCGAGCTGCCCGCCGACCTGCGGGCGCGGGCGCGCATCCTCGTCACCTCCGGCGTCATCGGCTGCACGGCGGCGGAGATGGCGGCGCTGCCGGCGCTGGGCCTGGTCGCCTGCCTGGGCACGGGGTTCGAGAAGGTGGACCTCGCGGCTGCCCGCGCGCGCGGCATCGTGGTGACGCATGGCGCGGGCACCAATGCGGCCGCCGTGGCGGACCATGCCATGGCGCTGCTGCTGGCCGCCTTCCGCCGCATCGTGCCGCTGGACCGCGCGGCGCGCGCCGGGGAATGGCGCAACGGCGCCGTGCCGCGGCCCATCCCGTCGGGCAAGCGGCTGGGCATATTGGGCATGGGCGCCATCGGCGCGCGCATCGCCCGCCGCGCGCGGGGCTTCGACATGGCCGTCACCTACCATGCGCGCACGGAGAAGCCGGGGCTTGGCCTGGCCTATGCGCCCTCCGTCCTGGCGCTGGCGGAGGCATCGGACCACCTGGTGATCGCCGTGCCCGGCGGCGCCGCCACGCGCCACCTGGTGGATGCGGCGGTGCTGCGCGCGCTGGGGCCGCAGGGCATCGTGGTGAATGTCGGCCGCGGGACGGTGCTGGACACGGCCGCGCTGGTGGCGGCGCTGGAGGCCGGCGAACTGGCCGGCGCGGCGCTGGACGTCTTCGAGGAGGAGCCCGACATCCCCGCCGCCCTGCGCGCGCGCGACGACGTTGTGCTGACGCCACACGTCGCCGCCTGGGCGCCCGAGGCGCGCGAGGCGACGGTGGCGCTGATCCGCGACAGCATCGGCCGCTTCCTGCGCGGCGAGCCGGTGGCCAACGCCGTGCCCGGCGGCCTGCAGGTGGCGCCGTGACGCCGGAGCAGCAGGCGATCCGCGCGGGCGTGCAGGCGGTCTGCGCCCGCTTCGGCGACGAATTCTGGCTGGCGAAGGACGCCGAGGGCGGCTTCCCGCACGAATTCCACGCGGCGATGGCGGAGGCCGGCTTCCTGGGCATCTGCATCCCGGAGGAATACGGCGGCTCCGGCCTCGGCATCACCGAGGCGGCGGTGATGATGGAGGCCATCGCGGCCTCGGGCGCCGGCATGTCCGGCGCGTCCGCCATCCACATGAACATCTTCGGGCTGAACCCGGTGGTGGTCTTCGGCACGGAGGCGCAGAAGCGCCGCTTCCTGCCGCCGCTGCTGCGCGGCGAGGAGAAGGCCTGCTTCGGCGTCACCGAACCCACCACGGGTCTGGACACCACCCGGCTGAAGACCCGCGCGGTGCGGCATGGTGACCGCTATGTGGTGGATGGGCAGAAGGTCTGGATCAGCACGGCCCAGGTGGCGGACCGCATCCTGCTGCTGGCCCGCACCGGCGGGCCGGGGGCGGCGGGGCTGTCGCTGTTCTACACCGCGCTGGACCGCACGCGCTGTTCCGTGCGCGCGATCGAGAAGATGGGCCGCCACGCGGTGGATTCGAACGAGATCTTCTTCGAGGGCTACGAGGTGCCGGCGGAGGACCTGATCGGCGAGGAAGGCCAGGGCTTCCGCCAGATCCTGCACGGGCTGAACCCCGAGCGCGTGCTGCTGGCCGCCGAGGCCGTGGGGCTGGGCCGCGCCGCCCTGGCGCGCGCCACGGCATACGCGAAGGAGCGCGTGGTGTTCGGCCGCCCCATCGGCCAGAACCAGGCCATCCAGCACCCGCTGGCGCAGGGCTGGATGGCGCTGGAAGCCGCCTGGCTGATGGTGATGGACGCTGCCCGCCGCTACGATGCCGGCGAGGAATGCGGCGCCCAGGCCAATGCCGCGAAGTACCTGGCAGCCGAGGCCGGGGTGAAGGCCTGCCAGGACGCGGTGATGACGCATGGCGGCTTCGGCTATGCCCGCGAATACCATGTGGAGCGCTACCTGCGCGAGGCGATGATCCCCTGGATCGCGCCCGTCAGCCCGCACATGATCTGCTCCTTCATCGCCGAGCGGGTGCTGGGCCTGCCGAAGAGCTACTGATGCGCGCGGGGTTGGCCCCGCCCACGGCCGCGGGCGGCCGTGGGGCCCGGATGTGGCGGCCGCGCGCAAGGATGCGGCCATGCTGAACGCCCATGGCCAGGTGGCGGTGCGCGAGGCGTGGCTGGCGCTGCGCCGGGAGGCGGCGCTGGAGCCCGCGCTGCCCATCATTGACCCGCACCACCACCTCTGGGACCGGCCGGGCGACCGCTACCTGCTGGAGAAATTGCTGGCCGATACCGGCAGCGGCCACGACATCCGCGCCACGGTCTTCGTGCAATGCGGCGCGATGTACCGCAGCGATGGCCCCGAGGCGGAGCGCAGCCTGGGCGAGACGGAAGCCGTGGCAGCGATCGCGCGCGCGGCGGAAGGCGGGCCGACACGCGCCTGCGCCGGCATCGTCGGCTTCGTGGACCTGACGCTGGGCGATGCCGTGGCGCCGCTGCTGGAACGGCACGTCGCCGCCGGCGAGGGGCGCTTCGTGGGCGTGCGCAACCGCACCGCCTGGCATCCCTCGCCCGCCGTGCGCTCCAACCTGCTTTCGCCGCCGCCGGGGCCGCTGGAGGATCCGCGCTTCGTGGACGGTGCGCGGCGGCTGGCGGAGGCGGGGCTGGTGCTGGATGTCTGGGCCTACCAGACGCAGTTGCCGCTGGTCCGCGCACTGGTGCAGGCGGTGCCGGAACTGGCGGTGGTGGTGGACCATTGCGGCGGGCCGCTGGGCGTCGGCCCCTTCGCCGGCCGCCCGGCTGATGGCTTCGAGGCGTGGCGGCGCGAAATCCGCACGCTGGCGGCGCTGCCCAACGTGGTGATGAAGCTGGGCGGGCTGGCGATGGAGGTCGGCGGCTTCGCCTTCCACGAACGCGCCGCGCCGCCGTCCTCCGCCGAACTCGCGGATGCCTGGCGCCCGCATGTGGAGACCTGCATCGAGGCCTTCGGCGCCCGGCGCTGCATGTTCGAGGGCAATTTCCCGGTGGACAAGGGCATGGTGCCCTATGCGGTGCTGTGGAACGCCTTCAAGCGCCTGGCCGCCGGGGCGGGGGCGGAGGAAAAGGCGGCGCTCTTCGCGGGCACCGCCCAGGCCACCTACCGGATCAGCCCCGTCATCGGGCTGGAGGCATCGGCCTTGTAGTCGCGCCCCATCCGCCCGGCCAGGAAGGCGGCGCGGCCGGCGATGACGGCATGCTTCATCGCCACCGCCATCCGCACCGGGTCCTGCGCATGGGCGATGGCGCTGTTCAGCAGCACGGCGTCGCAGCCCAGCTCCATCGCCAGCGCGGCGTCGGAGGCGGTGCCGATACCGGCATCCACCAGCACCGGCACCTTCGCCTGCGCCTTGATGGAGCGGATCATGTAGGGATTCACCACCCCCATGCCGGAGCCGATGGGCGCGCCCAGCGGCATGATGGCGACGCAGCCCATCTCCTCCAGCCGCTTCGCCGCCACGGGGTCGTCGGCGCAATAGACCATCACCTCGAAGCCATCGGCCAGCAGGGCGGCGGCGGCCTCGAAGGTGGCCTTCATGTCGGGGTAGAGGAAGGGCGGCGGGCCCAGCACCTCCAGCTTCACCAGGTTCCAGCCGCCGGCCTCGCGCGCCAGGCGCAGGGTGCGCACGGCCTCATCCGCCGTGTGGCAGCCCGCCGTGTTGGGCAGGTAGGTGTAGCGGTCCGGCGGGACAAAGTCCTGCAGCATGGGCGCGGCGGGGTCGCTCAGGTTCACGCGGCGCAGCGCGACCGTCACCATCTCGGCGCCGCTCGCCGCGATGCTGTCGCGCGTCTCCTCCAGGGATTTGTAGCGGCCGGTGCCGACGACGAGGCGCGACGAAAAGCGCCGCCCCGCGACCACCCAGGAATCATCCTCCATCGCGCTCAGCCGCCCCCGATGAAATGCACGATCTCCAGCGCATCCCCCGTCTCCAGCCGCGTCGTGGCGTAGAGGGAGCGCGGCACGATCTCCGCGTTGCGCTCCACCGCCACCTTGCGGGCGAGGAGCCCGATGGCGGCCAGCAGGTCCGCCACCGTGCCGCCCTCGGGCACCGTGCGGTCCTCGCCGTTCACGCGCAGCCGGATGGTGGGCGCCTGGTCCATGGCGGGTGATGTGGACCGGGCGTGGCATCGGGGCAAGGGTGGGCCCCAAGCTTGCCGCGATGCAGCAGGGATGCTACCGCGGCGCGATTCCCCGGACAAAGCCCATGAAGCTCGTCGCCGTCCTGAACGGTCCCAACCTCAACATGCTCGGCACCCGCGAGCCCGAGAAGTACGGCGCGGCGACGCTGGACGACCTGGAAACGCTCTGCGCCGAGACGGCCGACGGGCTGGGCCTGGCCATTGACTTCCGGCAAAGCAACATCGAGGGCGAGCTGGTCTCCTGGATCCAGGAATGCCGGGGGCGGGCTTCGGGCATCATCATCAACCCCGCCGCCTATTCCCACACCTCGGTGGCCATCCTCGACGCGCTGGCGGCGGTGGGGCTGCCGGTGGTCGAGGTGCACATCACCAACATCCACCGCCGGGAGGAATTCCGGCACCACAGCTACGTCTCCCGCATCGCCACGGGCGTGATCTGCGGGCTGGGCATCGGCGGCTACGCGCTGGCGCTGCGCGCCATGGCCGGGATGCTGGGGGACGAGGAGCAGGACGACTGACCATGAGCAACGGCGTGACGGTTGACGCGGAGGCCATCCGCAAGCTGGCGGAGATCCTCCGCGACACGGACCTCACCGAGATCGAGGTGGCGGAGAAGGATGCGCGCATCCGCGTGGCCCGCGTGATCCCGGCCGCGCCGCCGGCGCAGTACTTCGCCGCGCCCGCCATG
>JBEQBS010000225.1:0-5637 GCA_041639675.1 Rubritepida sp.
GAAGGGCGATGGCATCCGCCTCGTTGTCGTCGGCCGGCGCAAAGCCGCGGGCCTGGATGGCGGCGACCATCTTCGCCTTGTCGGCGTTGCCCTTGCCGGTGGCGTAGCGCTTGATCGTGCCGACCGGGACGCCCTCGTAGGGGACGTCGTG
Source organism: Rubritepida sp. (assembly GCA_041639675.1). Lineage (GTDB taxonomy): Bacteria > Pseudomonadota > Alphaproteobacteria > Acetobacterales > Acetobacteraceae > Roseococcus. The sequence goes on from JBEQBS010000225.1 coordinate 152, forward strand.
CTCCTCGCACCAAGCGGTGAGCATGCCGAGGAAGCCGCCGTAGATGTGCGCCGCGTCGGTGCCGGCGTGGGCGCGGACTTCCTCGAACACGATACGCGCCACACCGCCGGACAGGGCAGCCACCTCGGCCAACCAGCCGCGGAAGCGGAGGAAGCGCATCCCGCCGCCCTCGAAGCGGGTCGGCTTGAAGGTCATGGTGCCGGAGGTGATGCCGCCGTCACGCGACCGCAGTGCCCATCCGGTGGTGGTGCCGAGATCGAGGGCGAGCACGGCGTGGTGCGCCAGGCTGATCGCGGGCGGGAGAGCGATGGGCGGGGCGCTTGCATGGGCGGCGGGCATGGTGAGAGTCGCGGGTGCCATGGTGGTCTCCGAGAGGGGATGATCCTGGTGAGGGCGGCGACGGCGCGGTTCTTGGCGGAGCTCGCCGTCGCTGCCCGGCTTTCAGTCGATTGCCGCCTGGGCGGGCCGGTGCTGTGCGGACGGCGCATCACGGCACGTCATCCAGCCAGGCTGGGGGACCAGGGGAGTATGGGGAGGGTTGCGCCGCATCCTCCCCGCGATCCTCCCCTCGAAAAACCGAGGTAGAATCAGGGTTCGGGGAGGATGGGGAGGAAGGGGAGGAAATTCCGGACCCTGGCTTCATGTGTGTGTGCGCGTGCGCGCATGTGTAGGGGGAGGAAAAATCCTCCCCTTCCTCCCCATCCTCCCCCGGCCCAGGAAAAACCTGGATCGTTGCTAGGTTAGGATTGTCGGAGAATCCTCCCCGACCCTCACCAATCCTCCCCGCCTGCGGTCCCATCGGGGAGGAAGGGGAGGAACTCCCGGTGTTGCTTTCCTGAGACGGTGTCAGGCGCCACCGCTGGGCGTTGTGCGACGCGCCGCCGGACTGGAGGCGCACACGCCTGTCGCTGACCCGAAACACGCGATCGCGCATCTTGCTGAGTGCCCGACCGAGGCGAACGCGCTGTCCGTTTTCATCCTTCGCGCTGATCGGCAGAGGCGGATCGGCGATCCTGGCGTGCCCGAACAGATCGCTGGCGCTGACCTCTGCCGTCCCGAAGCGATCCCACCAGGTCTGCACGAAAGCCCGCCACGCCCCGCCCTCGCTGTCAGACGCCGCCATCATCTCGTCGAGGTTGCCGAGGAAGCCCTCGATGCCGCCCACCTCCAGCACGCCACCCAGCGTCTGCGCCCAGATCTCGTAGCTGCCGATGCTGCGGCCGCCGCGCGGCCGGCCTGCCACAATCCAGGCCTGGCAGAGGGTGAGGCAGGCCGCGACCAGCCGGCCGCGGTTGGCGCGCACCCAGACCATGAGGTCGGGGTGGCGAAAGCTGTCGCGGCGCCAGGGCTGGTCGGTGTGTGCGTCGAGCCGGATGCGCACGAGGCGCCGCGCCATCTCGTTCGAGAAGGTGGGATTGTTGCCCGTGGCGACCCAGGCACAGCGGATCGGCAGTCGCGTCATCTCGGATTGCCCGAGGATGCGGTCCTCCCAGAATGGCGCGGTCAGAGCCGCGGCGAGAGCCGAGCTGTCGAGCTGCTCGCGCAGATTGTCGATCAGGATCAGCGAGGGGATCTGCCGCAGCTTGGCGGTGATGCGTTTACGCCATTCCTCGTCGTCGCGCCCCTCGGTCATGACGGAGGCGCCGACACCGGTGAGCACGGTGGCGATCACGTCCACCATCAGCGTGGCGCCAGTGCCGGGTGTGGGCTTCTCGATCAGATGCAGCGGCGTCGGGCCGTCGATCATGGCGCGGAGGAAGCTGAGCAGCAGCAGGGACAGGGCGTGGGCGCGCTCGGCGGTGCTGGTGAAGGGGAAGTCGCCCAGCAGATCATCCAGCAGGAGGGAGCGCGCGGCGGCGATTTCCTGCGCCGATGGACGGTCGGGAACGGCTGGCAGGCGAAAGCCCACGGTCGGGCGATAGAGCAGGCGGGCGTCGGGGTGATAGCCGGGTTCGGTAAGCAGCACGCCGCCCCGCCCAAAGACCGGCGTGGTGACGATGCCGGCGAGGATGGGCAGGCCTGGATCCGGGGTGGCCAGCAGGGATTTCACCACGCCGGTGGGCGGGGGCGCGGGGATGGCATCGCCCTTGGCGTTGACCTTCCGCCAATCCGCCAGCTTGGCCAGCATGTGGCGCAGCCGCTCCTCCGAGACCGTGGCGGCGACGGGCCGCCCCTCATCGTCGGGCGTGACCCAGCTGGGCAGCCCGCCGAGCCGGAACAGCCAGGGCGTGCGGTTGGAAGCGAGGATGGCGCTCCAGGCGCGGTCGGTGGCGCGGCGAAGATTGCCTTCATCGGCGCGCAGCACCGGCAATGGCGCGGCCGGCTCCTGGAAGCCCAGCGGCAGGTGGCGGCCGGTCTCGTCCTCCGCTGGCGGCGGCGGCGTGGCTGCTGCGCGCAGGGCGGCATCCACCAGGGCGGCGATTGCTTCGGGACCATCGCGGCCGAGCATGTCGTTGAAGTCGTCGCCCTGCTGCGGCGGCATGGCGATGGCGGTGACGACGCCGTTGCGCCGGAGGCGGCCCGCCAGGGCATCCGCGGCGCGCATGCCTGCGCCGGAGGTGTCATGGTCGGCGAGGATGACGATGCGCTGGGCCTCCGGCGGCAGTTGCACCTGCTCGAGGCCGGAGGTGGAGAGCGTGGCCCAGACCGGCAGCCCGGGGCAGGCAGCCATGACGGCCAGGCCAGTCTCGATACCCTCGCAGAGCCCGAGCACGCCGTGGGTGCCGATCGGCGCCAGGCGCACCGCCCCACCGCCGACCTTGCCCATCATCATGCGCGGCTTGGGAACATCCGCCTTGCGGACCGCCTCGCCATCCTGCTGGAGATAGGTGCGATGGAGCGCGATGACCTCGCCGGCGGCGTCCCGAACCAGCCCGATCATCGCGAGATAGCCGGTCTTGGTCTCGAAGTTCGTCAGGTCGGGGTGAAAGAGCAGGTCGGCGTCGGGCGACACCGCCAGGCCACGGCCACGGAGATAGGTCTCCGCGTCCGTCCCCGCGATCGGCCCCGCGTGCTCCCGCACGAAGCCGATCTCATGCGTCATGTCGCGCTCGGGCTTGCGCGCCGGCGGTGGCTCCTGCCGCGCCGGCGCCTCGCCCGTCCAACCGACACGCGCCGCAGCCTCGGCGAACAGAATGCGCCCCGAAAGGCCGGTGCCGTGCTCCAGCGTGCTGAACGGCCCGCCGCCCTGGGCGCCGTCGAAGTCGTGCCAGTCGCCGGCATGTTCGCCGGCCAGCATGATTACGCAGGAGCCGGATTGGCGGGGCGGCGCGCCCTGGATGTTGGCCAGCCGCCATTCATCGCCCTGGCGCCGCCCATTGGGGAACAGCCCCGGCACCCAGGCATGGGCGCTGTCGCGCAGGCGGGCGCCGATGGCGTCCAGGTCGTAGCGAAAGGATAGTGCCGCTGGCGTGGCGTCGTTCAGGTCAATCAAGGATCACCAACCCGCGTTCGGCGCGCGTGATGGCGGTGTAGAGCCAGCGATTACGATCCTCGGCCGTGCGGCTCAGCCCGTCATCATAGACGACGACATTCTCCCACTGGCTGCCCTGGGCCTTGTGGCAGGTGATGGCATAGCCCCAGCTGCTCTCGATCAGCCCGCGCATCTCGCGGTAGTCGCGGGTCAGACGCTCCCGGTCGTAGCGGACGTGATCGTCATAATGGCCCTTGTAGAACCGGTGCCGGCCGGAGATGACGACGCCATCCTCCGTGGTGATCGTGGCCGAAAAGGCGAGGTCGCTCTCATGTCGGATCTCCGCCAGCGACAGGAACATGCCATTGACCAGGCTCAGGTCGTGGCGGTTCTTGAGGCAGATGAGCTTCTCGTCCTGACCCGCGGGATAGGGTGCCGGAAAGCCAGCGGCCTGCTTGATCTGGCTGTTGAGCCAGCGCCGCGTGTCGTTGCGGCCGCAGATGACCTGGCCACCGCGCAGCATTTGCTCGGGCCGCACCGCATTGCGCGGCAGCTTCCAGACATGCGCATCATGCTCGCCGGGCGGGATGTCGATGCCCTGCCGCGCCATGGTGGCGAGGCGGATGATGGCGCTCTCGCCGGCCTGGCGATGAATCTCGGTGAGCATGATATCCGGCTTTGCCTCGGTGAAGGCGCCGGTGCCCTTGATGGGGGGCAGCTGCCCGGGATCGCCCAGCACCAGGATGGGTTTGCCGAAGGCCAGCAGATCGGCGGCCATCTCCGGCCCGACCATCGACACCTCGTCCAGCACGATGAGGTCGGCATCACGCACGAGCGATTGCTCGTTCAGCAGAAAAGTCGGCTTGTGGATATCCGCCAGGCGCAGCTGCAGCTTGCTGATCTGCATCTCCGCGAAGGCGCGTTCGGCAGGTGCCATGCGGCCGAGGCCACGCTGCAGGTCGAGGAGGTCCCGCTCGACGCGGTCGATTTCCTCGGGCGTCGCCTCCGAGACGCGATAGATGAGGGAGTGGATGGTGGAGGCAGGCGTGCCCTTGCGGGTCATCACCAGCGCCGCCTTGCCGGTGAAAGCCGCGAAGAGAATGCGTCGGCGCGCCGCATCCTCCTCGTCATCGCCGGCTGCCACGTCGATGCCGATCGCCTGAATGGCGTAGGTGATGACGGTGCTCTTGCCGCTGCCGGCATAGCCGAACAGCCGGAAGACCTGCTGCTGGTGCGTGCGGTTCTGGAACCAATCCACGATGGCGCGGATGGCATCGGCCTGTTGGGGAGAGGGTGTGAAGCTCATGCGAGCTCCCCGCCATTCACCAGGTAATCCTTGATCACGCCACCACGGGCGATATCGCCGACCTCGCACTCGCGGACGAAGACGCGGCGACCATCGGCGAGCGCACGCCAGTGGCCGCGACGAATGTGCCAGCGGGGTGAGGCATGTGAGCCGCTGCGCTCAGCCAGCGCGGATGCGATGATGTGTGGCTGGATGTCAGCGACACGATAGTTCCATCCGCGCACACCCTCCTTCGCAAAGGATCGTCGACGCAGTGGCGAGAGTCGATGTTCGGCCAGCGGTGTGGGGATGGAGAGTAGTCCGAGCGCGCGCCAGACCATGGAGGTCGCGGCTTCAAAGGTCGGCGCGTAGTGGTTCGGGTCCTGCTCCTTCGGGTGGCCCATGACTTCGGCCACACCGTTGGGCAGGAATTCCACTGCGGCCATCAGGTCGCTCCAGCAATTCCGCTCTGGGAGAAAGCGGAACAGGAAGCTATCGACGCCTGCCTCGGTGGCACGTGCATAGGAGGCGAGACATGCCTCCGGCTCCTCAGGATCCTGAAGTTCAAAGATGCAGTGCGGATGCGGCAGCTTGAGCGTGCCGCCCAGGTTGCTGGCGGCGAGCCGCTCAACATCGTCCGAGTTGAAACGGCGACTATCTGGAAAGATGTAGATCGGGGCGGTAGCGACCACTTTGGCATCAATTTCGCACCAAAAGCGATGCGCGTGACGAAGGACATGACGCTTCAAGCTGAAGGCGAGAGGCATCATGCGCGAGGAGGTGGCAGGC
>JBEQBS010000226.1:0-5571 GCA_041639675.1 Rubritepida sp.
GACGGACCCCGCCGATGCGGCCGCCGTGGCGCGCTTCGGGCTGGTGCATCCCTTCTTCGCCCATGCCCAGCGCCTGCCGCTGCACCCGCACAACGCCGCGCTGCATGCGTGGCTGGAGCTGGGGCTGGTGGGCGCGGCGCTGCTGGCCTGGCTGTGCGTGGAGCTGGGCCGGGCGGCGCGCACGCCGGCCGCCTGCGGGGCGCTGGCGGCCGGCGCGGTGATCGCCATGCTGTCCTACGGCATGTGGCAGCATTGGTGGGTGGCCGGGCTGGTGCTGGCCGCCGTGGTGGCCCAGGCGACACGACCGGCGCCCTGAAGGCACGGCAGCGCCACCCCAGGCATCCTCTGGTCGCGCCGCGGCTTCGCCTTGGCGCGGAGATGGCCAGCAAGCACCCCGCCGGCGCGCCGAAAACCGCCGCCGCACCAGGGCTTGGCTTGCTGGAACGCGCCGACGGCCAGCCCGCCCTGCACCCTCCGGTCGCGCCGAGGCTTCGCCTTGGCGCGGAGACGGCCCGGCAGGACGATGCCTGGCCCGGCACGCGCGCAGCCGCGTGGCCGCCCCCTATGCGGCGGCCACCCAGCGGTGAAGGGCGCGCCTGCCACCCGGGGTCCCCGCACCGCTTTCCTGCCGCCGCGCAGCGGAGGCGGGAAAGTGGGGTGGGGCTAAACCAGTCGTGCCTGCTTCACCGCCGCGCCCACGAAGCCGGCGAAGAGCGGGTGCGGCGCGAAGGGCTTGCTCTTCAGCTCCGGGTGGAACTGCACGCCGATGAACCAGGGGTGGTCCGGGTATTCCACGATCTCCGGCAGGCGCTGGTCCGGCGACATGCCGGAGAAGCGCAGCCCGCAGCCTTCCAGCCGCTCGCGGTAGGCCACGTTCACCTCGTAGCGGTGGCGGTGGCGCTCCTCGATCCGCGTGGCGCCATAGACGCCGGCCACCAGCGATTCCTCGGCCAGCGCCGCGGGATAGACGCCCACCCGCATGGTGCCGCCCAGGTCGGTGGAGGCGCTGCGGCTTTCGGTGCTGTTGCCCTTCACCCATTCGGTCATCAGCCCGACCACGGGCTCCTCGCAGGGGCCGAACTCGGTGGAGGACGCCTTCTCGATGCCCAGCAGGTTCCGCGCCGCCTCGATCACGGCCATCTGCATGCCGAAGCAGATGCCCAGGAAGGGGATCTTGCGCTCGCGGGCGAAGCGCACGGCGGCGATCTTGCCGGGCGTGCCGCGCTCCCCGAAGCCGCCAGGCACCAGGATGCCATGCACCCCTTGCAGGCGCGCCACCACCTCGTCCTCGCCGCGCTCGAAGACCTCGCTGTCCACCCAGTCGAGGCGGACGCGCTGGTTGTGGGCGATGCCGCCATGGGCCAGCGCCTCGTTCAGCGACTTGTAGGCGTCTAGCAGGCCCGTGTACTTGCCCACCACGGCGATCGTCACCTCCCCCTCCGGGTTGGTGATGCGCTCCATGATGCGCTCCCACGGGCGCATGTCGGGCTCGCCGTAGATGGACAGGTTGAAGTGCCGCAGCACCTCGCGGTCCAGCCCCTCGCGGTGGTAGTTCAGCGGCACCTCGTAGATGGACTTGGCGTCATAGGCGGGGATGACGCTTTCGGGCCGCACGTTGCAGAACAGCGCGATCTTGCGGCGCTCATTCTCCGGGATCACGCGGTCGCAGCGGCAGAGCAGGATCTGCGGCTGGATGCCCTGGCCCAGCAGCTCCTTCACGCTGTGCTGGGTGGGCTTGGTCTTCAGCTCGCCGGCGCTGGGGATGTAGGGCACCAGGGTGAGGTGGATGAAGAGGCTGCGCGTGGCCGTCAGCTCGTTGGCGAGCTGGCGGATCGCCTCCAGGAAGGGCAGCGACTCGATGTCGCCGACCGTGCCGCCGACCTCCACCAGCACGAAGTCGTAGGCGTCCGTATCGGCCACCACCGCGTCCTTGATGGCGTCGGTGATGTGGGGGATGACCTGGACGGTGGCGCCCAGGTAGTCGCCCCGGCGCTCCTTGGCGATCACCTCGGAATACAGGCGCCCCGTGGTCCAGTTGTCGGCCCGCGTGGCGTGCTCGCCGGTGAAGCGCTCGTAATGGCCGAGGTCGAGGTCGGTCTCGGCCCCGTCATCGGTCACGAAGACCTCGCCATGCTGGTAGGGGCTCATCGTCCCCGGATCCACGTTGAGGTAGGGGTCGAGCTTGCGGATGCGCACGCGGTAGCCGCGCGCCTGCAAGAGGGCCCCGAGGGATGCCGCCGCGATGCCTTTTCCGAGGGAAGAGACCACGCCGCCGGTAACGAATACGAACCGCGCCATGGGAGCCCGTCCTACCCTGGAACGCCCGCGCGCGTCACCCCCCTCCTACGCAACCCGCAGCCCCGCCTCGCGCAGGGCCGCGGCCTCGCGCAGGGCCCCCAGCGCCTCCCCCGCATCGGCGAAGCGGCGGGAGGCGGCGCGGGCCAGGCAGCGCAGCAGCCAGTCCTCCAGCGGCGGGGCCAGGGCATCGTTCACCTGGCGCGGCGGGATCAGCGGCTCCTCCAGGATCATCTCGCGCATCGCGCCCGGCGCGCCGGCCCAGGGCGCCTGGCCGGTCAGCAGCAGGTAGGCCAGCACGCCGAAGGCCCAGACATCGGCGGGCGGATGCGGCGCCTCCCCGCACAGGATCTCCGGCGCTGCGCCCAGCACGGGCACGCGCCCCGTCTCGGGCTCCAGCAGGATGGCGTCGCCGGGGCCGCGCACCAGCAGGTTGCCGCCATGCACCCCGCCATGCGCGATGCCCGCCGCATGCAGCGCCCGCAGCGCGTCCAGCACCGGCAGCAGCAGCGCCAGCGCATCCGGCGCCGGCAGCGGGTGGCCCGGCGCCGGCCAGTCCCGCAATGGGATGCCGCGGATGCGCTCCATCACCAGCATCTCCCACCGCGGCTGGTCATGGATGGCGACCAGGTGCGGGTGGCGCGGCCAGGCGCGCGCCATGACGGCCAGCGGCAGGCGCTTCAGCGCCAGGGCCAGGCCGCTGCCGCGCTCCGTCACGGCCCAGACCACGGAGGACCGCCCGCGCCCGATCACCCAGTCGGGCCGGTAGCGCGCGAGCAGCGAGGGGGGGAAGCTCTCGTCCATGCGCGGCAGGATGGGCATGCATGGACGAAGGAAGGGTGAACGGCGCGCCTCAGATGGCGCGCAGGAAGTAGTCGCCCACCGTCTTGAAGCCGATCCGCACCAGGAACACCGTGTTGCCGGCATATTCCGCCCCGGTGGTGGGGTCGGAGGCGAAGCGGCGCAGCAGCCGCCCTTCCAGGATGAAGCATTCATCCTCGTAGCCGCCGGCGGCGGTGATCAGCACCGGCTCCTGCCGGGCCACGTCGTAGCGAACCTGGGCGGACAGCCGCCACTGCCCGCCCTGGCGCGTCTGGTAGCGGCCGGAAACGCCGAAGCTCACCTCGTTGCGTTCGCGCTGCGAGGCCACGAGCTGCACGGCGGGGGTGTAGAGGTAGCCGCCCCAGACCGACACGCCCTCCAGCGGGCCGACGCGGCCCAGCGTGACGCGCGCCACCGCCTCGCTCTGCTTGTGCTGGCCGGTCTGGCTGTCCAGCCGGGTGCGCCCGGTCAGGTCCAGCCAGCTCACCGGCGCGATGCCCACCCGGCCCACATAGTCCGACCAGCGGCGCTCCAGCCCTGTATTGGCGAGGAATTGCTGCGATTCGTTGAACCGGAAGGAACGGCCAGCCAGCGCCTCCACGCGCCCGCCATTGGGCAGGTTCCAGGCGCCGCGCAGCGCGCCATCCACCCGGGTGCCGCCCTCGTAGCGGTCGCGGCCGACGAAGCGGTTGAGCTGGAACAGGTTGGCGTCCGTGAACTCGAAGTCCACGCTGTCCTCGTTGGCGAACTGCGACTGCCGGCCGGTGCTGGGGCCCGTCACCACCTGGAAGCGGGGCTCGATCGTCTGGCTGCCCCAGTCGCCGGCGTCGCGCACCAGGGGCAGGCGCCAGTCGAGCGCGAGGCGCAGGTTGGCGTCCGCGTGCTCGCCATCCACGCCGGGCTGGGGCGTGGCCAGCCGTCCCTGGTTGCGGGCCACCAGGCCGCGGGCGTCGCCCTGGGCGCGCACCGTCCAGACATCGCCCAGGGCGCCGATCATCGGCCGCTCCCAGGCGGCGCGGGTGGTGACGCGCTGGCTCCAGGCGCCGACCGGGCGCGTCAGGCCCAGCAGGCCGGTGTCCACCGTCAGGAAGCCGCCCAGGTATTTCCGCCCCGGCGCCCATTCGTAGAAGGCATTGGGCGTGACCATGGGCGTCTGGTCGAAATTGTCGGTGGTGCGCAGCCCCTGGTAGAAGCGCGTGTCGAACCGCGCATAGGCTTCCGTGCCCCAGAAGCCTTCCAGGAACACGTCGCTCAGCAGGAAGCGGCGCACCTCCAGGCGATAGGTGCGCAGGTACTGCTCGGAGGAGGCGCGGTTGAGGTTGAAGCCCGCCCGCCAGGTGTCGTTCAGCGCCACGCGGCCGCGGGCGAAGATGTGGCCGGACAGCTCCTCCTCCCGCCGCGTGCCGGCGGAGAGGCGGCGCGCGTCGTTGCCGTCGAAGTAGCCGATGGAGGACTGCACCTGCAGCTCGCCGGTGTTGAAGCGGCGGCGGTATTCGAGGCCGAGGTTGGGCAGCACCATCTGCGAGACGGTCGGCGTCACCAGCAGGTCCTGCTGGTCGTCAATCGCCCAGAAATACGGCGTCTGCGCGAAGGCGCCCAGGAAGCGCGTGTAGCCCAGCGTGGGGAAGAGGAAGCCCGAGGCGCGCGGCGTCTGCGGGTCGGGGTGGGAGAAGAAGGGCGTGTAGAGCACCGGCACGCCGCCGATGGCGATGGTGGCGTCGCGGTAGGAGATGCGCTGCGAATCGCGGTCCTGCGTGGCCAGGCGCGCGCGCATCTGCCACAGCGGCGGCCGCTCCGGGTTGTCGGCGCAGAGGTTGCAGGAGGAATAGACCACGCGCGACAGGTCGGTGACGGTGCCGCCCGTCCGCCGCGCGCCATTGGCGGCCATGCGGGCATTCTGCGCCAGGCGCGCCCGCACCTCCTGCAGCACGCCGTCCCTGAAGCCGTCCGCCAGCTCCACCTCCTGCGCGAAGAGGATCTGGCCGTCGGCCTCGATCATCTCCACGTCGCCGCGCAGGATCGCCACGCCCGTCTCGCGGTTGTAGGTGAACTCGCGGGCGCGCAGGAAGCGCAGCCCCTGCCAGGCCTCCACCCGGCCGCGGGCGGTGACGACGCCGCTTTCGCGGTCGTATTCCACCTCGTCGGCCGTGAAGGTCACGGGGGCATTGGCGCCGCCCGGCTCGGCCTGGGCGCGGGGGGGGCTGGGCGGCGGGGCCGCCGGCAGGTCCCGCAGGGGGGAGCCCGGCAGGCCGGATTGCGGGTCGGCGAGGCGGCTCAGCTCCGTCAGCGTGCCGGCCTGCTGCGCCACCACGCCGCCCGCGCCCAGGGCCAGCGCGGCGGCGGCGGCGGAGCCGAGCAGCGCCTGCCGCAGCCCATGGCGCAGCCGCGCCGGTCCGACTGGGCAAGCGTGTCGACACGGTGACGCTGCTGGCTGACGACGGCTTCGCTATCGGC
>JBEQBS010000227.1:0-5533 GCA_041639675.1 Rubritepida sp.
GCGGGCGCGGCGGAGGAAGGGCAGCCTCACCCCGGCAGGCCGAGGCGGATGACGCCGCGCATCGCCGCCGGCTCCACCGGCTTGCCCTTGCGCAGGATCAGCAGCCGGCCAGTCCCGGCCAGCGCCGCCGCCTCCCGCCTCACTGGGCCCATCAGCGGCCGCCATTGCTCCGGCGGGGCCAGGGCGCGCGCCACCTCGGAAGGGCAGATGCTCTTCCCCGCGCCGCGGGCGGCGAGCTGGCGGAGGATCTCGGCCTGGATGGCCTCGGGGGTCACGGCGCCAGCCACGTCATCGCCTCCGGTTCCCAGGTGAAGAGCGCGCGGCGGTGGCCGTCGGCGCAGAGCCACAGCCATTCCAGCCGGTCGAAGCGCAGCAGGATCACCGCGAAGTCGCCGCGGCCGGAATCGGCATCCGCCGGCACGGCTGGGGGCGCGGCCACCAGCATGCCCGGCGCGGGGTCGGCGGCGTAGATGATGCGGGAGAAGGGGCGGCTGGCGGCCCAGGCGGCATCGGCCACGCCATCGCCGCGGTGCAGGCCGGCCCGGCCGCGCAGGCGGAGCTGGAGCTGCGCGCCGGCATCGTAGAGGTGCAGCTCCGCGCGCGGGTCGCGCGACAGTTCCGTGAATTTCGCCGATCTTGCATCGGTGTGCAGGCGCAGGCATCGTTCCGCGGCATCGAAGCCGCGCAGCACCAGGGTGCGGGCGCGCGGCGCGCCATCCTCGCCCAGCGTGGCCAGGGTGGGGGTGTGGAAGGGCGAGCGCCGGTCGGCCACGCCGCGCGCGAGCATGGCCAGGGCATGCGCCCGGCTGGCAGCGAGGTCGTCGGCGAAGGCGGGGCGCGGCCGCGGCGCCCGGTCGGGGTGCATGCGGTGATTTGTGCGGCGCGCAAGGCCCCCTTGTCCAGCGGGGCAAGGGCTTCTATCCGCGATGCAACCCTGACAGGAGCGCCCCATGCCCGCCATCGCCGACATCATCGCCCGCGAGATCCTCGACAGCCGCGGCAACCCGACCGTGGAGGCGGAGGTGGTGCTGGATGACGGCTCGCGCGGGCGGGCCATGGTGCCCTCGGGCGCCAGCACCGGGGCGCATGAGGCGGTGGAGCTGCGCGACGGCGACAAGGGGCGCTTCGGCGGCAAGGGCGTGCAGAAGGCGGTGGCCAACATCGAGGGCGAGATCTTCGACGCCATCGGCGGCATGGACGCGCATGAGCAGGTGAAGATTGACGGGGTGATGCTGGAGCTGGACGGCACGCCCAACAAGGCGCGGCTGGGCGCCAACGCCACGCTGGCCGTCTCGCTGGCCGTGGCGCGCGCGGCCGCCGAGGCGCATGGCCTGCCGCTGTACCGCTATGTCGGCGGGGCCTTCGCGCGCACCCTGCCGGTGCCGATGATGAACATCATTAATGGCGGCAAGCACGCCGACAATCCGATTGACATCCAGGAGTTCATGGTGATGCCGGTGGCCGCCGGCACGGTGGCCGATGCCTGCCGCATCGGCGCCGAGATCTTCGCCTCGCTCAAGAAGGCGCTGCACGATGCCGGCCACAACACCAATGTGGGCGACGAGGGCGGCTTCGCGCCGAACCTCAAGAGCGCCGACGAGGCGCTGGAATTCATCGCCCGCGCCTGCGAGAAGGCCGGCCACCGGCTGGGCGAGGATGTGATGCTGGCGCTGGACTGCGCCTCCACCGAGTTCTTCCATGATGGCCGCTACGTGATGGAGGGCGAGGGCAGGACGCTGGATTCCGCCGGCATGGTGGACTACCTGGCCGGGCTCTGCGCGAAGTGGCCCATCGTCTCCATCGAGGATGGCTGCGGCGAGGATGACTGGGCCGGCTGGAAGCTGCTGACCGAGCGCCTGGGCGGCACGGTGCAGCTGGTGGGCGACGACCTGTTCGTGACCAACCCGGAGCGGCTGCGCCAGGGCATCGAGGCGGCGACGGCCAACTCCATCCTGGTGAAGGTGAACCAGATCGGCACGCTGACGGAGACGCTGGAGGCGGTGGAGACGGCGCACAAGGCCGCCTACACCGCGGTGATGTCCCACCGCTCGGGCGAGACAGAGGACAGCACCATCGCCGACCTGGCGGTGGCGACCAATTGCGGGCAGATCAAGACCGGCTCGCTGTCGCGCTCCGACCGGCTGGCCAAGTACAACCAGCTGATCCGCATCGAGCAGGATCTGGGCCCGGCCGCGCGCTATGCCGGCCGCACCGTGCTGCGGCGCTGATCCTTCTGGACTTCTTCACCCGCACGGGTGGATGATGGGGGGTGGACGCGGCCTCGGGGGAGGGCGCGTCCAGGGGATCGGGGGTTTTCCGCATGGAACGCATCCGCAGGGCCATCGGCCGTGCGCTGAGGCTGCTGGCCGCGCCGGTGGTGCTGGCCTCGCTGGCCGGGTTCTTCGTCTGGCACGCCTCGCACGGGGAGCGCGGGCTGATCGCGCGCGAGGCGCGGCTGGTGCAGATCGCCGAGGCGCGGGAAGGCCTGGCGCGCGCCACGGCGGAGCGCGAGGCGGCCGAGCGCCGGGTGAACGCCCTGCGCGGCGCCACGATAGACCGCGACCAGCTGGAGGAGCGCGCGCGGGCGCTGCTGAACATGACGCAGCGCGAGGAGATCGTGGTGCCCTACCAGCCGGGCCAGCGGTTGTTTTAACATGTCATTGAATGCACCGCAGCATCATTAACCAGTTTCCGGTTCATCGTCATTTTGCGGCGCGAAACCGCGGGTCTTCGCAAGATCGTGAGCTTGCGAAAGCGTTCCCGCTTGCGTAGATCGGGCGGGATACGTCCGAGAGGTGCAGCATGCCCGCCGAACCCGCCACCAAGCGCCGCAGCAAGGCCGCGACGAAACCGGCGATGAGCCGGGAGCAGATGCTCAAGGCCTACCGGGACATGCTGCTGATCCGCCGCTTCGAGGAGAAGGCGGGCCAGCTCTACGGCATGGGGCTGATCGGCGGCTTCTGCCACCTCTACATCGGGCAGGAGGCCGTGGTGGTCGGCATCCAGCTGGCGCTGCAGGAGGGCGACCAGGTCATCACCTCCTATCGCGACCACGGGCACATGCTGGCCACCGGGATGGAGGCGCGCGGCGTGATGGCCGAGCTGACGGGCCGCATCGGCGGCTACTCCAAGGGCAAGGGCGGGAGCATGCACATGTTCTCGCGCGAGAAGGGCTTCTATGGCGGCCACGGCATCGTCGGCGCGCAGGTGGCGCTGGGCGCGGGCCTGGCCTTCGCCAACTGGTACCGCCAGGATGGCCGCGTGGCCGTGGCCTATTTCGGCGAGGGCGCGTCCAACCAGGGCCAGGTCTATGAGAGCTTCAACCTGGCGGCGCTGATGAAGCTGCCCTGCATCTTCGTGATCGAGAACAACAAGTACGGCATGGGCACCAGCGTGGAGCGCGCCTCGGCCTCGCGCGACCTCTCGAAGAACGGCGCGCCCTGGGGCATCCCGGGCGAACAGGTGGACGGCATGAACGTGCAGTCCGTGCACGAGGCGGCGCAGCGCGCGGTGGCGCATGCGCGCGCCGGCAACGGCCCCTACCTGCTGGAGGTCAAGACCTACCGCTACCGCGGCCACTCCATGTCCGACCCCGCGAAGTACCGCACCCGCGAGGAGGTGCAGAAGATGCGCGAGCAGCATGACTGCCTGGAGACGCAGCGCGCCGAGGTGCTGGCGCTGGGCTACACCGAGGCCGAGCTGAAGGCGATTGACGACGAGGTGAAGGCGATCGTGCAGGACAGCGCCGACTTCGCGCAGCAGAGCCCCGAGCCGCCGGAGAGCGAGCTGTGGACCGACGTGCTGGTGGAGGCGAAGTAAGATGGGCGCTGCGATCCTGATGCCGGCGCTCTCGCCGACCATGACCGAAGGCAAGCTGGCCCGCTGGCTGAAGAAGGAAGGCGACGCCGTGAAGAGCGGCGACGTCCTCGCCGAGATCGAGACCGACAAGGCCACCATGGAGGTCGAGGCGGTGGATGAGGGCGTGCTGACGAAGATCCTGGTGGCGGAGGGGACGGAGAACGTCGCCGTCAATTCCGTGATCGCGGAGCTGGATGGCGGCGCCGGCGCGGCCGAGAAGGCGGCGCCGCTCCCGCAGGCGGAGGCGCCGGCCGCCGTGACGAAGCAGCCCAGCGTGGCCGCGGCGCCGGTGGCGGGCGCGCCCGAGAAGGACTGGGGCCCGGTGAAGACGATCACCGTGCGCGAGGCGCTGCGCGACGCCATGGCCGCCGAGATGCGCCGCGACGCCGACGTCTTCCTGATCGGCGAGGAGGTGGCGCAGTACCAGGGCGCCTACAAGATCAGCCAGGGGCTGCTGGACGAATTCGGGCCGCGCCGCGTGATGGACATGCCCATCACCGAGCACGGCTTCACCGGCATGGCGACGGGCGCGGCCTTCACGGGGCTGAAGCCCATCGTGGAGTTCATGACCTTCAACTTCTCCATGCAGGCGATTGACCACATCATCAATTCCGCCGCCAAGACGCTCTACATGTCCGGCGGGCAGCTGGGCTGCCCGATCACCTTCCGCGGGCCGAACGGGGCGGCCAGCCGCGTCGCCGCGCAGCACAGCCAGTGCTACGCCTCCTGGTACGCGCATTGCCCCGGCCTGAAGGTGATCGCGCCGTGGAACGCGGCCGACGCCAAGGGGCTGCTGCGCGCCGCCATCCGCGACCCGAACCCGGTCATCTTCCTGGAAAACGAGATCCTCTACGGCCAGAGCTTCGACTGCCCGACCGACGAGGAGTTCGTGCTGGAGATCGGCAAGGCCAAGGTGGAGCGCAAGGGCACGGACGTGACCATCGTCGCCTTCTCCATCATGGTCGGCATGGCGATGCAGGCCGCCGAGAAGCTGGCCGAGCAGGGCATCAGCGCCGAGGTGGTGAACCTGCGCTCCATCCGCCCGCTGGACACGGCAACGATCGTGGAGAGCGTGAAGAAGACCAACCGCCTGGTGACGCTGGAGGAGGGCTGGCCCTTCGCCGGCATCGGCAGCGAGGTGGCGATGCAGGTGATGGAGCACGCCTTCGACCACCTGGACGCGCCGCCGGTGCGGGTGGCGGGCCTCGACATCCCGATGCCCTATGCCGCCAACCTGGAGAAGCTGGCCCTGCCGCGGCTGGAGCAGGTGGTGGATGCCGTGCGTTCCGTGACCTACCGCTGAGGGGGAGAGCATCATGGCCACCGACATCCTGATGCCCGCGCTGAGCCCCACCATGACGGAGGGCACGCTGGCGCGCTGGCTGAAGAACGAGGGCGACGCGGTGAAGGCCGGCGACGTGATCGCCGAGATCGAGACCGACAAGGCGACCATGGAGGTCGAGGCGGTGGATGAGGGCATCCTCGGCCGCATCGTCGTCCCTGGCGGCACCGAGGGGGTGAAGGTGAACGCCGTCATCGCCGTGCTTGTGGAGGCCGGCGAGGCGGTGCCGGCGGCGGGCGCGACGAAGCCCGCGCCCAGCGCCTCCCAGGCGCCGGCCCTGGCGGCGGTGGAGGCTGCGGGCGGCAAGGTGGCTGGCGCGCCGGAGCAGCCGGT
>JBEQBS010000228.1:0-5532 GCA_041639675.1 Rubritepida sp.
TGTCCACCACCCAGTCGGCGGCGTCGCGCAGGGGGGCCAGCAGCGCGGCCTCGCGCGCGATGCCGTCCTGCACGCGGGTGCCCAGGGCGCCGCCCGGGGCCAGCGGGTGGCGGCGCCGCGTTTCCGGGTCGCGGCGCAGCAGCACCCCGTCCTCGGCCGTGGCGATGCGCAGCGTGACCGCCAGCCCCGGCCGCCGGCGCAGCCGCGCGAGCGCCGCCAGGGCCGAGGCGGCGTCGAAGCCGCGCGTGCGGGTGTCCATGCCGGCGGCCAGCGGCGCGGTGCCGTCCTCCACCAGCTCGTCCAGCACCGCGAGCGGCGGGTTGTCCACCGTCTCGAAGCCCAGATCCTCCAGGGCGCGCAGGATGGTGGCGCGCCCGGCGCCGGACAGGCCGGTGACGAGGATGAAGGGGCGGGGGGAATTCACGCGGGCGTCCCGCCAGGCCGGCCGCATGCCATCCGCGGGAGCCCGGGCGCGCGAGGCGCGCCCCGCCGCCCATGGGCCTTTCCGGAGGGCAGGCCAGGGGCGCGGCGCAGCCAGGGGCACGAGCCGGCCGCCCGGCGCCTGCGGGCGAGGACAAGGGCCTGCGCGGCCGTCATGCCGCGAAGGCCCCCGCCGCCATGCCGCGCCTGCCGGCCAGCACGGCCAGCGCCATCTCCAGCCGCGCCGGCGCCGAGGGCGCGGCGCCGTCCAGCCGCAGCAAGGGCACGGAAACGCCCAGGGCCGTCCAGGATTCCGGGTGCGGCAGGCGTTCCAGCGCCTCCGCCGGGGCGAGTTCCACCGCGAGGCGCACCGGCGCAGGCGCCCAGGGCAGGCCGGTCACCAGGCCCAGCCCGCGCACCTCCAGCATCCCGGCCAGCTCCGGCACGGGGGCAGCGCGCAGCCGGCCGCCCGGCGCGCTGAACAGCACCAGCCGGTCATCGCCCACCAGCGCCCAGCCGCGGTCCAGCAGGCGCAGCAGCAGGTCGGACTTGCCGCCGCCGGGCGGGGCAAGGAGGAGGACCGCCCACCCGTCCCGGGCGGCGGCGCTGGCATGGATGCTCATCGGTCCTGGTCGCGCCCCGGATGGCGGAAACGTGGCGAAACATGGCAGGAAGGGGGCCGGCGGGGAAGGGCGGGTGCGTCAGCCCGGAATCGCCCCCGTATCCCGCAGCCAGGCCAGCAGCGGCAGCAGCGGCATGCCCAGGATGCTCCAGTGGTCGCCCTGGACGTCGCGCATCAGCCCCACGCCGGGGCCTTCCATGCGGTAGGCGCCGACGCTCTGCGTCACGTGTTCCGCCTCGCGCGCCAGGTAGCCATCCAGGAAGGCGTCGGAGAAGTCGCGCATCACGACCCGCGGCGCCGCCACGTGGTGCCAGGCGCGCTGGCCGTCGCGCCAGCCGACCACGGCCGTCACCAGCTCGTGCCGGTGGCCGCGCAGGCGCAGCAGCTGGCGGCGGGCGGCGCCCAGCTCCTCGGGCTTGTCCAGCCAGTCATCGCCCAGCACCAGCAGCTGGTCGGCGCCGATCACCACCGCATCGGGGTGCCTGCGCGCCACGCGCGCGGCCTTGGCATCGGCCAGCAGGGTGGCGGCGTCGCGGGCGCCCATCCCCTCGGCCTTGGCGCTTTCCTTGATCGCGGCCTCGTCCACATGGGCGGGCAGGGCCTCGAAGGGCACGCCGGCGGCTTCCAGCATGCGGCGCCGGGCGCTGCTCTGGGAGGCGAGGATGATCCTCATGGCTTGCCACCAAGGACGGCCGCCGCCGGGTCCTCCGGTGGGGCGTCCGCGCCGTTGCCGCGGCGGGCGTGCCACAGCTCCACCTGCTGCATGATGAGCGCCGCCGTCTCCTCGATGGAGCGGCGCGTCACGTCAATCACCGGCCAGCCGCGGCTGGCGCAGAGGCGCCGCGCGGCCAGGATCTCCGCCTTCACGCTGTCGGGGTCCACGTAGTCGGTCTCGGCCTGGCGCACCCCGCCGGCGCCGATGATCTTCAGCCGGTTGCGGCGGATGTCTATCAGCGAATGGGCGTCAATCGTCAGCCCCACCACCGGGCAGGGCGGGTCCGCCAGCTCGGGCGGCAGGGGCGCGCCGGGCACCAGCGGGATGTTCGCCGCCTTGATGCCCCGGTTGGCCAGGTAGAAGCAGGTGGGCGTCTTGGAGCTGCGCGAGACGCCGACCAGCACCAGGTCGGCGTTGCGGATGCCGGCCGTGCCCTGGCCGTCATCATGGGCCAGCACGTAGTGCATGGCGTCAATCCGGCGGAAGTAGTCGGCATCCATCACGTGCTGGGCGGCGCGCTTCTCCTTCGCCCGCGCGCCGAACTCGGCCTGCAGCATCTCCGTGATGGCATCGAGCGGCGAGACATGGGGCACGCCCAGCCGGTGGCAGGCCTCCTCCAGCGTGTGGCGCAGGGAGCTGTCCACCAGGGTGAAGATGACCGGGCCGGGCTCGTGCTCCAGCCCCTCGATCACGCGGTCGAGGTTCATGCGGGAGCGGACGAGGAACCAGCGGTGCTGCACCACCCCGGGGTCGTCGAAGCGGGCCAGCACGGCGCGGGCCATGGAGTTCAGCGTCTCGCCCGTGCTGTCGCTGACGAGGTGCAGGTTGGTGTGGCGTGCGGGCATGGCTGTGGATGGCCCAAGGGATGGCGTGTGGAACGGGTGGGGATGATGGGGGTGAATCACGCCCCCGGCCAGCACCCCGGCGAGTCACGGGGATGGCCGGCGCACCACCGGCCACAGGCGGATGGAATCCCGCCATGGGCTGTGGATGGATGCGCGGCCGTCCGCAAAATCCCGGAATCCGCCGAGTCCGGCGCGGCGCCAGCCTGTGGACAAGCCTGTGGACGGCGGCTGGCCGAATGCCAATCCCCGCCATCCACAGGGTCCTACAGCCACAGCTACCCTTCTTTCTTTTCTTCTTTGCAGGGATAAGGGCGCGCATGTCGGACAAGCCCCTTCTCCGTGTCCTCCGTGGCGAGGCGCTGGACATCCCGCCCGTGTGGCTGATGCGCCAGGCCGGCCGCCACCTGCCCGAATACAAGGCGACGCGCGCCCAGGCCGGCTCCTTCATGGCGCTCTGCCTGGACCCTGAGCTGGCGGCGGAGGTGACGGTGCAGCCGGTGCGCCGCTACGGCATGGACGCCGCCATCCTGTTCAGCGACATCCTGATCGTCCCCTGGGCCATGGGCCAGGGGCTGACCTTCGCGGAAGGGGAAGGCCCGCGCCTGCCCCCCATCCGCGACCGCGCGGGGCTGGATGCGCTGGATGTCGCGGCGGTGGCGGAGCGCGCGGCGCCCATCATGGGCACGGTGCGCCGCACCCGCACCCTGCTGGCGCAGCACCACCCGGGCGTGGCGCTGATCGGCTTCGCCGGTGCGCCCTGGACGGTGGGCTGCTACATGATCGAGGGGCGTGGCGGCGGCGAGTTCCACCAGGCGCGGCGCATGATGCATGGCGACCCCGCGCTGTTCGGCGCCATCCTGGCGAGGCTGGAGGAGGCGACCATCGCCTACCTGCTGGCCCAGGCCGAGGCCGGGGCCGAGGCGCTGATGCTGTTCGATTCCTGGGCCGGGCAGCTGCCCCCGGCGGCCTTCCGCGACTTCGTGATCGCCCCGGCTGCGCGCATCCGCGCCGCGGTGAAGGCGCGCTTCCCGGCGCTGCCGATGATCGGCTTCCCGCGGCTGGCCGGGCCGGCCATCGTGCCCTATGCGAAGGCGGCCGGCATGCAGGCGGTGGCGATGGACACGGCGATGGACCCGGAATGGGCCCATGCCCACATCCCCCCCGGCATCGCCCTGCAGGGCAACCTGGACCCCGAGGCGCTGGTGGCCGGCGGCCCGGCGCTGGAGCACGGCGCGCGGCGCGTGGTGCAGGCGCTGCGCGGCCGCCCGCACGTCTTCAACCTGGGCCATGGGGTGGAGAAGGAAACGCCGATCCCGCATGTTGAGCGGCTGCTGGCGGTGGTGCGCGGGGGTTGAACCGCGGCCCGGCGGGGGTATGTGCAGCGCCATGCCCCGTCGCGTCGCCATCGTGCTGCTGAACCTCGGTGGGCCGGACAGCCCGGCCGCCGTGCGCCCCTTCCTGGAGAACCTGTTCTCCGACCCCGCCATCCTGCGCGTGCCCGGCTTCGTGCGCCCCTGGCTGGCCAAGCTGATCGCCTGGCGGCGGACCAAGCCCGCGCTGGAGAACTACATGATCCTCGGCGGGAAATCCCCGCTGCTGGAGCTGACCGAGGAGCAGGGCCGCAGCCTGGACGCCGTGCTGAACGATGGCGGCGACACCGAATGGCGCAGCTTCGTCGCCATGCGCTACTGGCACCCGATGAGCGACGAGACGGCGCGCGCCGTGCAGCAATGGGCGCCGGACGAGGTGCTGCTGCTGCCGCTCTACCCGCAATTCTCCACCACCACGACCGGCAGCAGCATGGATGCCTGGGAGGAGGCCTGCGGCAAGATCGGGTTCTCGGTCCCGACCACCACCCTGTGCTGCTTCCATTCGGATGGCGCCTATGCGGCGGCAACGGCGCGCATGGTGCAGGAAGGCTACGACACGGCCCGCGCCGAATTGCCGCCGGAGGTGCCGCTGCGCATCCTCTGGACCGCGCATGGCCTGCCGGAAAGCATCGTCAAGCGCGGCGACCCCTACCAGTGGCAGGTGGAGCAGACCGTGGCGGCGGTGACGCGCCACCTGCGCACGCCGGAGGCCGATGCCGCCATCTCCTACCAGTCGCGCGTGACGCCGCAGACATGGATCGGCCCCTCGACGGAGGAGGAGATCGGGCGCGCGGCGCATGACAAGGTGGCGATCCTGCTGGTGCCCATCGCCTTCGTCTCCGAGCACAGCGAGACGCTGGTGGAGCTGGACGTGGAATACCGCGAGGTGGCGGAGCACGAAGGCGTGCCCGGCTATTTCCGCGTGCCGGCGCAGAACAGCGACCCCGGTTTCATCGCGGCCCTCGCGGGGCTGGCGAAGGGCGCGCTGGGATCGGGGCGGCCGCTGTGTTCCTTCGCCGGGGCGCGGCAATGCCCCAGGCAGCACGGGGATTGCCCGCATGCCCGGGCCAGGGCGGCGGCGCTGGCGGCGTGATGCTGGCGGCGGCGCGGGGCATCTGCTAGGCTGGGACTCCCCCCGGCCGTCCCACCCTTCCCCCCGAAGGCCATGGCCCGCATGTCGCAGACCACCGCCGACGCCCAAGGGTTCGGCCGCTTCGCATCGCCCGCCGTCAGGGCCGCCATCCGCCGCCGGCTGAACGAGCTGGGCGGGGTGGTGCTGGGCATGGCCGGGCTGGTGCTGGCCATCGCCATCGCCAGCCATGACGGCGCCGATCCCTCGCTCTCCACCGCGACCGACCGCGCCCCGGCCAACCTGGCCGGGCGGCTGGGCGCCAATGTCTCGGACGTGCTGGTGCAGGGCTTCGGCTGGGCCGCCTGGCTGCCGGCGCTGGTGCTGCTGGCCTGGGCGCTGCGCATGTTCACCGGGCGCGGCGTCTCGCTGCTGCCGCTGCGCCTGGCGGTGCTGGGGGCGGCCATGCCGCTGCTGGCCGCCGCCCTGGC
>JBEQBS010000229.1:0-5500 GCA_041639675.1 Rubritepida sp.
CAGCCCGGCGCCGCCGGGGCGCGCCTCGAAATCCGTCACCTCGCCGCGCGCCCAGCCGGCGGCCTGGGCCGGCAGGCGCTCGGCCAGCTGCGCGGGCGCCTGCGCGAAGGCCGGGCCGGCGAGGAGGAGCAGGGCAGGGAGCAGGGGTCGCATCGCAGCCATCCTAACGCCAAGATGGCCCGATGAGTCGCGCCCTCCTCCTCGCCCTCCTGCTCCTGTCGCCCGCCATGGCCGCTGCGGCGGAGGTGAAGCTCGCCACCTGGAACATCGCCTGGCTCACCACGCGGCCCGCCGAGGACCCCGCCCTGCCGCGCGGCCTCACCCCCCGCCAGCCGGGCGACTGGCGCCTGCTGGCCGCCTATGCCCAACGGCTGGAGGCCGACATCATCGCCTTCCAGGAGGTGGATGGCGAGGAGGCCATCGCCCGCATCCTCCCCGCGCGGGACTGGCAGTTCTTCCTGGCGCGGGAGAACGACATCCAGCGCACCGGCTTCGCCATCCGCCGCACGCTGCGCGCCGTGCAGAACGAGGATCTGGAGGGGCTGGACCTGATCCCCCAGGCGCGGTTCAGCCTGCGCCGCGGCACGGATGTGACGGTGTTCATCGGCAACCAGCCGCTGCGGCTGCTGTCGGTCCACCTCAATGCCGGCTGCCGCGAAGGCCCGATGGAGCCAGCGCGCGGGCGGGAATGCGACAGCCTGTCCCGCCAATCCGCCGTGCTCGCCGAATGGGCGCGCGAACGCCGGCGCGAGGGCGCGCCCTTCGCCATCCTGGGCGACTTCAACCGCCGCATGGACCACCCGCGCGACGACATGACCGCGGCGCTGGAGCCGATGACGCGGGCCACCGAGGGCGTCTCCAACCCCTGCTGGGCCGATGCCCGCGGCGGGCGGCCCTTCATCTCGCATATCCTGCTGTTCGAGGGGGCGCGGCGCATGCTCGTCCCCGGCAGCCTGCGCGTGATGACCTATGCCGAGCGCGACCCGGCGATGCGCGACCGGCTGAGCGACCATTGCCCCGTCTCGGTGCGGCTGCGCCTGCCGTGAGCGCCTTCGCGCGCGTCACCCTGCCGCTGGCGGCGCTGAACTTCCTCAACCAGGCCAGCCGGGCGCTGCTCGCCGTCATCGGCCCGGCGCTGGCGCTGGAATTCGGGCTCTCCGCCGCCGATCTGGGCCTGCTGGCCGCCGTGCTCTTCGCCGCCTATGCCGCCACGCAGCTGCCGGCGGGGCTGGCGCTGGACCTCTGGGGCGCGCGGCGGGTGCAGGCCGCGCTGGCGCTGGTGGCGGGCGCGGGCTTCGCGCTTTCCGCGCTCGCGCCCGAATGGGGCTGGCTGATGCTGGGCCGGGTGCTGACCGGCATCGGCGTGGCGGCGGGGCTGACCGCCATGCTCCAGGCCAACGCCCAATGGTTCCCCCGCGCCCGGGTGGCGGCCATGACCGGCTCCGGCCTGCTGGTCGGCGCCATGGGGGGCATGATGGCCACCCTGCCGTTGTCGCTCATCCTGCCCGCCATCGGCTGGCGCGGCGGCTTCGGCCTGCTGGCGCTCCTCGCGCTGGGGGTGGCGGCCTGGATCTGGCTTTCCGTGCCCGATGCCCCGCCCGGCCACCAGCGCCCCGCCCGCCGGCCCCTGGCGGCGGAGCTGCGCGCCTTCGGCCCCATCTTCCGCCACCCCGCCTTCCGCGGCTTCGTGCCGGCCATCTGCGTGCTCTCGGGCCTGTCCTTCACCTGGCAGGGCCTCTGGGCCGGCCCCTGGCTGCGCGACGTGGCGGGGCTGGGGGCGGAGGCGCGGGCGGGCGTCCTCTTCGCCTATGCGCTGGGCATGGCGGCGGGATCCTTCCTCATGGGCCACTTGTCCTCCTTCGTGCAGGGGCGGGGCTGGCCGCCGCTGGCCGTGGCCTTCGGCGCCATGGGCGTGCAGCTGGCGCTCCAGATCCTCTTCGCCCTGGCGCCGCCCGCGGGCGTGCCGGCGCTGTCCCTCGCCTGGGGTGGCTTCGCGCTGGCGGCCTCGGCCGGGCCCATCGCCTATGCCGCCATCGGCCAGCGCTTCGACACGGCGCTGGCCGGGCGGGTGGCCACCGCCATCAACGCCTCCATGCTGTGCCTGGTCTTCGCCCTGCAGACCGGCATCGGCGCCGTGCTGGACCTCTGGCCGCGCACGCCCGATGGCGGCTGGGACCCGGCCGGCTACCGCGCCGCGCTGCTGGGCACCGTCTCGTTGCAGGCCATGGCGTTGCTTTGGGCTTGGCGCGCCTCGCGCCAGGTGCGAATCTCCGCACCATGAGATTCGATGTCGCCGAGGTGCTCCGCCGTTTCCGGGTGGAATCGGGCAAGGGCTTCCGCCTGGACCGGCACGACCCCGCCGACCTCGGCGGCACGGGGCTGGAGAAGGCGACGGCCGCCGAATCCCTGGCCCGCGGCGTGGCCCGGCTCTCGGCCCTGCAGGAGACGCTCTACGCCCAGGACCGCTGGTCGGT
The DNA here is from genome assembly GCA_041639675.1 of Rubritepida sp. Lineage (GTDB taxonomy): Bacteria > Pseudomonadota > Alphaproteobacteria > Acetobacterales > Acetobacteraceae > Roseococcus. Next base: position 2,475 of record JBEQBS010000229.1, read on the forward strand.
GCTGTGCATCTTCCAGGCGATGGACGCGGCGGGCAAGGACAGCGCCATCAAGCACGTCTTCTCCGGCGTGAACCCGCAGGGCTGCCACGTCACGGCCTTCAAGCAGCCCGGCCCGGTGGAGATTGACCACGACTTCCTGTGGCGCCACGCCCAGCACCTGCCGGCGCGCGGGCAGATCGGCATCCACAACCGCTCCTGGTACGAGGAGGTGCTGGTGGCGCGCGTGCATCCGCGCATCCTGGCCGCGCAGAAGCTGCCGCCGCGCGTCGTCACCAAGGACATCTGGAAGCAGCGCCTGGAGGATATCGGCGCCTACGAGCGCTACCTGTCCCGCCAGGGCTGCGTGGTGCTGAAGTTCTTCCTCAACGTGAGCAGGGAGGAGCAGCGCGAGCGCTTCCTGGCGCGCATCGAGGACCCGGAGAAGAACTGGAAGTACAGCGCCGCCGACGTGGCCGAGCGCCGCCACTGGGACGACTACATGGCCGCCTACGGGGATGCCATCCGCGCCACCGCCGCGCCGCATGCGCCCTGGTACGTGGTGCCGGCGGACCGCAAGTGGTTCACCCGGCTGGTGGTGGTCGCCGCCATCATCCACGCGCTGGAGGGGCTGGACCTGCGCTTCCCCGTGCCCAGCGAGGCCGAGCGCGCCGCGCTGGCCGAGGCGAAGGCGGCGCTGGAGGCGCCATGACCCTGCTGCTCGCCTATGGCTCCAACATGGACAGCCAGGGCCGGGACGCCTGGCTGCGCGAGCACGGCCATGCCGGCCCGCCGCCGCGCAGCCTGGGCACCGCCCTGCTGCTGGACCGGCGCCTCTCCTTCGAGCGCTACGGCCGCTCCCGCGGCGGCGGCGTCACCACGCTCACCGTCGCGCCCGGGCATGCGGTGGAGGGCGCGCTGCTGGAGGTGGATGCCGCGCTGCTGGCGATGTTCGACCGCAAGGAAGGCCACCCGGACGCCTACCTGCGCGAATCCGCCCATGTGGTCCTGCCCGACGGCACGCTGCGCGAGGCCTGGGTCTATGACGTGCCGCCGCAGCGCCGGCACGGCCATGTCCCGCCCACGCAATCCTTCCTGGACGTGGTGCGCCGCGGCCTGGCGGAGCACGGGCTGCCGGCGCTGGCGCTGGAGGCGGCGGCGCAGCAGCGCCCCTTCCGCCCGGCGGTGCCCTGGATGTTCGTCTACGGCACGCTGCGCGCCGGCCAGCCCAATGCCCGGCTGCTGGCCGGGCTCACGCGCCACCAGGCCAGCGCGCGGGGCGTGCTGCACGATTTCGGCGCCTATCCCGGCATGGTGCTGGGCCATGGCGCGGTGACGGGCGAGATCGTCCCGCTGGACCCCGCGCGGCTGGCGGCGCTGGACGCGCTGGAGCAGGCGCTGCCCTTCGGCGCCCCCGGCGGCGCCTATCGCCGCACGGTGGTGGAGGTGACGCTGCCCGATGGCGGCCGGCTGCGCGCGCAATGCTACGTGATGGACGCCGCCGATGCGCCGGTGATCCCAGGCGGGGATTGGGCCGCGCTGGGCGACCGCAGCGCCGAATGGGCGCGCCACGCCGCTCAATAGGCGGCGCGCAGCACCTGCCGCCAGACGCGCAGGAAGTTGCCCGCCGTCAGCAGCGCCACCTCGCGCGGGCCGTAGCCCAGCCGCGCCAGGGCCTGCACCAGCGCGGGATACTCGCCGGCATGCATCCAGCCCGCCACGCCGCCGCCGCCGTCGAAGTCGCTGCTGATGCCCACATGGTCCAGCCCGATGCGGCGCACCGCATGGTCCACATGCGCCGCCACATCCTCCACCGTGGCCTGCGCCGCGCCATTGGGCGGCGCGGCGCGCAGGAAGGAGGCGACGGCCGTGACCTGCGCGATGCCGCCCACGGCGCGGATCATGTCCAGCTGCTCGTCATCCAGGTTGCGCGGGTGCGGGCGCAGCGCGGCGCAGCAGGCATGCGTCACGGCGACGGGCGCGCGGGAGAGTTCCGCCGCCTGCATCATCCCGGCCTTCGAGACGTGGGAGCAATCCACCAGGAGGCCGGCGCGGTTCATCTCGGCGATGGCGGCGCGGCCCAGGGCGGAAAGCCCGCCATGCAGGGCCTCGCCATCGCCGAGGTTGGGCCTGGGCCGCGCCGAATCGGCCAGCAGGTTGTGGCCGTCATGCGTCAGCGTCAGGTAGATGGCGCCCAGCCGCCGCCAGCGCGCGATGGCGCCGAGGTCGGTGCCCATGGCATGCCCGTTCTCCACCGCGCTGAGCACGGCGGGGATGCCGGCGTGCGCGGCGTCCTCGAAGGCGTCGGGGGTGGGGCAGAAGCGGGTGGTGCGGCCATCGGCGCGGCCGCGGATGTGGCGCAGCATCGCCTCCGCGCGCTCGCCCGCCGCGCGCAGCCCCGGCGCGTCGCGCGGGCCCTGCGGCACATAGGCGATGAAGACGCTGCCATGCACGCCGCCGGCGCGCATCCGTGGCAGGTCCACACAAAGCCCCGTCTCGCCGGTCCAGTCCGGCGGGGCGGGCCAGGGGATGTCCACATGCGTGTCCAGGATCATGCGCCGAACCCCCCGAGGAAGCGCGCCAGCAAGGTGCCCAGCACGTCGGTGTTGTAGCCACCCTCCTGGCAGATGGCGGTGGGCAGGCGCAGGGCGGCGATGGCGGCGCCGGCGCGGGCGAAGCCTTCCTCCGTCACCGCCAGCGCGTTCAGCGGCTCGTCCTTCGATGCGTCGAAGCCCAGCGCCACCACCAGCGCATCCGGACGGAACAGGCGGATGGCGGCCAGGCCCTGGGCGATGGCCTCCAGCCAGCCCTCATCCGCCGTGCCGAAGGGCAGGGGGAGGTTGAGGTTGGCGCCCGCGCCATCGCCGCCGCCCCGCTCCTCCGCGAAGCCGACATACCAGGGGTAATAGCGGGAGGGGTCGCCATGGACGGAGACGGTCAGCACGTCCGCGCGCTCCCAGAAGATGCCCTGGGTGCCGTTGCCGTGGTGGCTGTCCACGTCCAGCACCGCCACGCGCTGCGCCCCGCGCTCGCGCAGGCGCTGGGCGGCC
>JBEQBS010000230.1:0-5460 GCA_041639675.1 Rubritepida sp.
GGGTTGCCATCGGCCCCAACCGCGTGCGCGTGGCCATGGGCGCGGTGCCGCATGCCGCGCGGGACCGGCTGTGACATGAAGCGGATCGCCATCCTCCTCCTGCCGCTCGCACTCATGGCCTGCGGCCAGGCGGAGCGCCTGTCGCGCCTCGGCCGCGCGCCGGACCTTTCGCCGGTGACGGACCCGACGCGCGACCCCGCCTGGCGCCCCGTCTCCATGCCCATGCCGGCGCCGCAGGAGGCGCCGCTGCTCAACAACTCTCTGTGGCGGCCGGGCAGCCGCACCTTCCTGCGCGACCAGCGCGCGGCGCAGGTGGGGGACCTCATCACCATCCTGGTGGGCATCAGCGACGACGCGCAACTGCAGAACCGCACCCAGCGCTCGCGCAACGGCAGCGACACGGTGGGCGTGCCCAACCTGCTGGGGCTGGAGACGCAGGCGAACCGCCTGCTGCCGCGCGGCGCCAACCCCGAGAGCCTCATCAGCACCAGCGGCGTCGGCGCCAGCGACGGCAATGGCCAGGTGCGGCGGACGGAGACGGTGAATTTGCGCCTGGCCGCGACCATCACCCAGGTGCTGCCCAACGGCAACATGGTGGTGCAGGGCCGCCAGGAGGTGCGGGTGAACGCCGAGCTGCGCGAGCTGGAGGTGCGCGGCATCGTCCGCCCGCAGGACATCGCCTCCGACAACACGGTCCGGCATGACCGGCTGGCGGAGGCGCGCATCTCCTATGGCGGGCGCGGCGCGCTGAGCGACATCCAGCAGCCGCGGCTGGGGCAGCAGCTGATAGACATCCTCAGCCCGTTCTAGGCCGCCAGCGGCGCCACCTTCGCCCGCGCGTCGAAGCGCGCGAGGCGGGAAAGGAGGTATTCCACCTCCGCCTTCGCCTTGGCGCTCAGCGCCGGGCCGGGGCGGCGCTGGGCGGGCGAGGCCAGCACCCCGCGCCGCGCCAGCACATACTTGCGCACGGACAGGCCGACGCCGGGCTGGAGCTCGTAGCGCATCAGCGGCAGGTGGGCGTCGAACAGGTCATGCGCCTTCTCGCGCTCGCCGGCCGCCGAGAGGCGCACCAGCTCGGCCAGCATGTCGGGGAAGGCGTAGCCGGTCATCGCGCCATCGGCGCCGCGCTCCATCTCGAAATCCAGGAAGACGCCGCCATTGCCGCAGAGGATGGAGATCGGCCGCAGCGAGCCATCGGCCTGGAAGCCGCGCAGGGCGCTGATCTTCTCCAGCCCCGGCCAGTCCTCGTGCTTCAGCATCACGCAGGAGGGGCTTTCCGACACGATGCGGCGGATCACGCCCGGCGTCATCTGCACCTGGAAGAGCTGCGGGTAGTCCTGCAGCACCCAGGGGATGTCTTCGCCGATCGCCTCGATGGCCTGGCGGAAATAGGCGACCGTCGCATCGTCGGTGCGCAGGGCCGGCGGCGGGGCGATCATCACGCCCGCGGCCCCGGCCTCCATCACGCCATGCGCCAGGCTGCGCATCGCCGCGAAGCCGGGCGCGGTGACGCCGACGATCACGGGCTTGCCGCCGGCGCGGCGGATGATGCGCTTGCTGATGGCCAGTGCCTCCTCGCCATCCAGCTTCGGCGCCTCGCCCATCACGCCCAGGATGGTCATGCCATCCGCGCCGGCTTCGCCGAGGAAGAAGTCCGTCATGCGGTCGGTGGAGGCGTCGTCAATGCGCCCATCCTCGTGGAAGGGGGTGGGGGCGATGACGAAGACGCCCTTGGCGGTGTGGTCGAGCGGCATGGCGGCGAACCCTGTGCTGATGTCGCCGGGGAGCCTAACGCAGCGGCGCCACGGAATCGAGGTGGGCCGCCGCCGTGGCGCGCATGGCTGCCAGCTTCCCCGGCGCCATCTTCCGCAGCGTGGCCAGCGGCATGGCCATGCGCGGGTTGGCGGCGAAGCGCTCCGCGTGGCGGGCGATGAAGTCCCAGTACAGCGCGTTGAAGGGGCAGGCATCGGCGCCGGAGGACTGCTTCACGTCGAAGCGGCAATGGCCGCAATGGTCGCTCATCCGGTTGATGTAGGCGCCGCTCGCCGCGTAGGGCTTGGAGGCCATGATGCCGCCATCGGCATGCAGCACCATGCCCGACACGTTCGGCAGCTCCACCCATTCAAAGGCGTCCACGTAGATCGCGAGGTACCACTCGTTCACCTGCGCGGGGTCCAGCCCGGCCAGCAGCGCGTAGTTGCCCGTCACCATCAGGCGCTGGATGTGATGCGCGTAGCCGTGCTCCAGCGTCTGGCCGATGGCGGCGTCCATGCAGCGCATGCCGCTGCCGCCCTGCCAGTAGAAGGCGGGCAGCGGGCGCCGCGCCTCCAGCGCGTTCATGGCGCGGTATCCGGGCATGCGCGCCCAGTAGAGGCCGCGCACGTATTCCCGCCAGCCCAGCACCTGGCGGATGAAGCCCTCCGCGGCGTTCAGCGGCACGTGGCCGGCGCGATATGCCGCCTCGGCCGCCGCGCAGACCTCGCCCGGCAGCAGCAGGCCGCAGTTGAGGGAGGAGGAGAGCAGCGAATGCCACAGGAAGGGCTCGCCCTCCGCCATCGCATCCTGGTGGTCGCCGAAGAGCGGCAGGCGGTGCGCCACGAAATCCGCCAGCGCCGCGCGGGCATCCTGCGCGGTGACGGGCCAGCGGAAGCTGTCCAGCCCGCCATAGGCGCCGTTGAACGCGCGCGCCACCAGCGCCATCACCTCGCGCGTGATGGCGTCCGGCTCGAAGAACGGCGGCGCGGGCGGCGTGGCGCCCCTGGGCAGCGGTTTGCGGTTCTCCTTGTCGTAGTTCCATTCGCCACCCACGGGTTCGCCGCCCTCCATCAGCAGGCCGGTGCGGCGGCGCATGTCGCGGTAGAAGAACTCCATCCGCAGCTGCTTCTTCCCCTGCGCCCAGCGGAAGAACTCCGGCAGTGGGCACAGGAAGCGCGTGTCCTCCCGGATTTCCACCGGGATGCCGTGCTCCTCCTCCCAGCGGCGCGCCATCTCCAGCACGCGCCATTCGCCGGGCTGGGTCAGCACGATGCGCGACGGGCGGTGGCGGGCCACGGCGCGCGCCACCTCGCCGCCAAAGGACTGGGTGTTGGCCGGGTCGTCCAGCTTCACGTAGTCCACCTGCACGCCGCGCGCCGCCAGCGCGCGCGCGAAGTGGCGCATGGCGGAGAGGATCAGCGCGATCTTCTGCCGGTGGTGCGGCACATAGGTGCCTTCCTCGCGCACCTCCATCATCAGCACCACGTCCCGCGCCGGGTCCAGCCCCTCCAGCGCGGAGAGCGTGCGCGAGCACTGGTCGCCCAGCACCAGGCGCAGGGCGCCGCTCATGCCGGCGCGTAGGTCACGGTGCTGCCATCGTCGCCCACCGTGGAGAAGCCCGTCCAGTTGCCATCGCGCGAGAACAGGCACTCCGCCTCGACCTCGCCGGAGCAGCCGATGGCGAAGCCCTCGGCCGTGTTCCGCCGCCGCCAGCGCAGCTCCATCAGCCGGCCGGTGGTGGTGCCGAAGATGGGCACGGCGCCACCCAGCCGGGTGTGGTCCCACCAGGAGAGCGGCGCGGCATTGGCCGGCAGGCGCAGCGGGCCCTCGGGGCCCTCCACCAGCACGGCCTCGGGCGTGGCGCGGGCGCGCACCTCGGCGATGCTGCCGTTGCGGTTCAGCCGGCTGTCCACCGAGCGGAAGCGCCAGCCCTCCGTCACCTCCTCGTAGCGGTGCTGGAAGCGGTACACCACCACGCCCAGGATGCGGGGCACCACCTGCACGTCGCTCAGCGTCACGCGCTCGCGCCCGCGCTGGGTCACGCGCACCTCATGCGTGCCGATCTCCGTGCCGTTGCGCACCACCTTGAAGCGCCAGCCGCCCTGCGAGGCCGATTGCGCGCGGGCGATGCCGGGCAGCAGGGGAAGCAGGGCAAGGGTGCGGCGGCCGATCATCACCCCCCTTTAGCGCGCAGGGTGGAACGGCCGCCATCCACCGCCATCACCTGCCCGGTGATCCAGGACGCAGCCGGCGAGAGCAGGAAGTCGGCCAGCGCCGCCGCATCCTCCGCCTCGCCCAGCCGGGGCAGCGGATGCGTCCTGGCGATGGCCTCGGCCATGGCGGCGTTGCGGGTCAGCGGCTCGGCGATGCCGGTGCGCGTCAGGCTGGGCGCGATGCAGTTCACCCGCACCGCCGGCGCCAGCTCGGCGGCCAGCGCCACCGTCATCCCCTCCACCGCCGCCTTGGCCATGGAGATCGCCAGGTGCGAGGGGAAGCCCACCCGCGCCGCCACGCTGCTGAACAGCACCACGCCGCCCTTGCCCTCCACCAGCGCCGGCAGCGCCGCCTGGACCGCCTGTGCCGCCGCCACGGCGTTCAGGCGGAAGGCGTCCAGCATCTCGGCCTCCGTCGTGCGCGCGGCGGGCTTGAGCAGGATGGAGCCGACGCAGAAGGCCAGCCCGGCCAGCGGCCCCGGCGGCAGGGCCGGCGGCGCCAGCGCGTCGCCCGGCACGGATTCGCTGCCCGGCAGGCCGGCCGCCAGCGCCGCCAGCTTCGCGCCGTCGCGCGCCAGCAGCACGGGGATGGCGCCGCGCGCATGGACGCGCCGGGCCAGCGCCGAACCGATGCCGCCGGTGGCGCCGAGGATGAGGATGCGATCTGTCATGGCGGCGACATGGCGGCGCCGCACGGGGCGACAAGGGCGGGCGGGCATGGTTATAACGGCGGCGATGCGCCAGCTCCTGCTGCTCCGCCACGCCAAGTCCTCCTGGGACGAGGCCACGCTCTCCGACCACGCGCGGCCGCTGAACGCGCGCGGCCGCCGCGCCGCCGCCGCCATGGGCGCGCGCCTGCGCGAGCTGGGGCTGGTGCCGGAAGTGGTGCTGGTCTCCTCCGCCCGCCGCACGCTCCAGACGCTGGAGGGGCTGCGGCCGATCGAGGGCGCGCCCATGGTGCACGTGCTGGATGCCCTCTACCTCGCGCCCTGGACGGCGCTGCTGGAGGGGCTGCGCCAGGTGCCGGAGACCGCGCGCTCCGTGCTGCTGCTGGCGCATAATCCGGGCCTGCATGACCTTGCCATGGCCCTGGTCGGCGCCGGCGCCGCCGGCAGCCCCAACGCGCAACGCCTGGCCGAGGGCTACCCCACCGGCGCGCTGGCCGAATTCGCCATCGCCTCGCACTGGCAGGAACTGGCGGAAGGCGGCGGGCGCCTGACGCGCTTCCTGTGCCCGCGGGACCTGCCGGAGCTGGCCGCCTGAGCATGGAGCTCTCCCTCGCGGCCCCCGCAAGGCGGCCGACCCACCCCCTGCTGGACGCCCTGCCCAAGGCGGCGCGCGAGACCATCGCCTGGTTTCCCGCCGATGACGGCCGGGTGGTGGAGCGCCGCCGCGGCGCCTGCCGCCTGCTGGAGCCGCTGGCCGGCGAGGCCCTGCCCTGCCCCGCCCCGCCGCCGGGCGCCGCCCCGCTGGCGCGCTTCACCGGGCGGCG
>JBEQBS010000231.1:0-5469 GCA_041639675.1 Rubritepida sp.
CGCACCGGCTGCCGCGGGCGCACCCGGCCGCGGCCGCCGCGCTGGCGGCCGGCGCGCCGGTGCTGAGCGAGATCGAGTTCCTGTTCCGCGCCGTGCGCGCCGCCGGCTCGCGCGCGCGCTTCGCCGGCATCACCGGCACCAACGGCAAGAGCACGACCACCGCCCTGCTGGCCCACCTGCTGCGCGGTTCGGGGCAGGTGGCGCTGGAGGGCGGCAACCTCGGCCCCGCCGCGATGGACATGCCCATCCTGGAGGATGGCGGCACCTACGTGCTGGAGATGTCCTCCTACGCGCTGGAGCGGCTGGACCAGGCCACCTTCGACGTGGCCTGCATGCTGAACCTCTCGCCCGACCACCTGGACCGGCACGGCGACATGGCGGGCTACCTCGCGGCCAAGGCGCGCATCCTGCGCGGGGCGGCGTTGGCGGTGCTGGGCCAGGGCGACGAATGGACGCGCGGCCTGCGCCCCGATGGCGCGGCCGTGCCGCTCGGCCCCGGCGGCGTGTGGTGGGAAGGGCGCGCGCTGCATGACGCGCAGGGCGTGCTGGCCGACCTGTCGCGCTGCCCCACCCTGCCCGGCGCGCACAACGCGCAGAACGCGGCGGCCGCCTGCGCCATGGCGATGGCGCTGGGCGTGGCGCGCGCGCAGCTCGCGCCGCTGCTGGCCACCTATGGGGGCCTGCCGCACCGGCAGGAGGTTGTGGCGGAGCGCGACGGCGTGGCCTGGGTGAATGACAGCAAGGCCACCAATGCCGACAGCGCGGAAAAGGCCCTGGCCTCCTACGGCCGCGTGGTCTGGATCGCCGGCGGCACGGGCAAGGAGGGCGGCATCGAGCCCCTCGCGCCGCTGTTCGGCCGGGTGCGCCGCGCGCTGCTGATCGGCCGCGACGGCCCCGCCTTCGCCGCCACCCTGGCCGCGCATGGCGTGGCGCATGAGGTCCTGGGCACGCTGGAAGCGGCCGTCGCGCGCGCCCGCGCCGTCGCGGAACGGGGCGATGTCGTGCTGCTCTCGCCCGCCGCCGCCTCCTGGGACCAGTTCACCGGCTTCGACGCGCGCGGCGACCTGTTCCGCCGCCTGGCGCAAGGAGGGGATGCCTGATGGCCGTCTCGCGCAACGACACCTCCACGCTGGGCCGCTGGTGGTGGAGCGTGGATCGCTGGACGCTGGGCGCGCTGCTGGCCCTGGTGGCCATCGGCTACGTGATGATGCTCTCCGCCTCGCCGGCGGTGGCGGAGCGCATCGGGGCGTCGTCGCGGCTGATGTTCCTGTCGCGGCAGGTCTTCTATTCCGGCCTCGCCGTACTGGTGATGGTCTGCGTCTCCCTCCTGTCGCCGCGCTGGACCCTGCGCCTGGCCATGCTGGGCGCGCTGGGGGCCCTGGCGCTGACGGCGCTGACCCTGGTGGCGGGCACGGAGATCAAGGGCGCGCGGCGCTGGATCTCCCTGCCCGGCATGTCGCTCCAGCCCAGCGAGTTCCTGAAGCCCTGCCTGGCCGTGGTGTGCGGCTGGCTGCTGGCGGAGGGCAAGCGCAGCCCGCGCTTCCCCGGCCTGCTCATCGCCTTCGCGCTGATCGGCGTGGTGGCCTTCCTGCTGAAGAAGCAGCCCGACATCGGCATGCTGGCCGTCATCGGCGCGGTCTTCGTGGCGCAGGTCTTCGTCTCGGGCATCAACCTCTTCTGGGTGGGGCTGCTGGGCGGGCTCGGCGTCGGCGCCTTCGCCCTGGCCTACATGCTGCACGGGCATGTGCGCTCGCGCATCCAGCGCTTCCTCGACCCCGAGGGGGGCGGCGACAACTTCCAGATCCGCATGTCGCTGGAGGCCTTCGGCAATGGCGGCCTGCTGGGCCGCGGCCCCGGCGAGGGGCGGGTGAAGGACGTGCTGCCCGACGCCCATGCCGACTTCGTCTTCCCCGTCGCGGCGGAGGAGTTCGGGCTGGTGGCGTGCCTCATCATCCTGGGCATCTTCGCCTTCGTGGTGATCCGCGGCCTGCTGCGCCTGCTGGACGAGCGCGACACCTTCGTGGCCCTGGCCGCCGCCGGGCTGCTGACGCAGTTCGGGCTCCAGGCCTTCATCAACATGGCCTCCTCCCTGCACCTGATCCCGACCAAGGGGATGACGCTGCCCTTCGTGAGCTATGGCGGCTCCTCGGTGGTGGCGCTGGCCCTGGGCATGGGCTTCCTGCTGGCGCTGACGCGAAGGCGCATGGCCTCGCGCGCGGAGGCCGGGGAGGCATGACCGCCGCCGATCCTCGGCTCCGGGCGCGGCCCCTCCGCCGACCGGGGGCGGCATGATCGCCATCGCGGCCGGCGGCACCGGGGGCCACCTCTTCCCCGCCGAGGCGCTGGCGGCCGAGCTGCTGGCGCGCGGCGAGCGCATCGCCCTGTTCACCGATGCGCGTTCGGCGGCCTTCGCCAGCCCGGCCTTCACCGCGGCCGAGCGCTTCGTGCTGGAAGGCAGCGGCATCGCCGGGCGCAGCGCGCTGAAGGCCGCGAAGGGCGCGCTGGCGCTGGGGCGCGGCACGCTGCGCGCGCGCGGGCTGCTGCGGCGCATCGGCGCGCGCGCCGTGGTGGGCTTCGGCGGCTATCCCGCCATCCCGCCTGCGCTGGCGGCGCTGATGCTGGGCCGTGACCGGCCCGTGCTGGTGCTGCACGAGCAGAACGCCGTGCTGGGCCGCGCCAACCGCCTGCTGGCCCCGCGCGCCGACGCCCTGGCCCTGACCTATGCCGAGACGGGCAAGGTGCCCGAGGGCGCGAAGCCCTGCGTGGTGGGCAACCCGGTGCGCCCCGCGCTGGCCGCCCTGGCCGGCAGCGCCTACGAGCCGCCGCAGGAGGGCGCCATCCGCCTGCTGGTGATCGGCGGCAGCCTGGGCGCGCGCGTCTTCGGCGATGCCGTGCCCGCCGCCATCGCCGCCCTGCCCGCCGCCCTGCGCCAGCGCCTGATCGTCACCCAGCAATGCCGCGCCGAGGACCTGGAGCGCGTGCGCGCCGCCTATGCCGGCACCGGCATCCCGGTGGAGCTTTCGCCCTTCTTCACCGACATCCCGCGCCGGCTGGCCACCGCGCACCTGGTGGTGGCGCGCGCCGGCGCCTCCACGCTGGCGGAGCTGGCCTGCGCCGGGCGGCCCTCCGTGCTGGTGCCGCTGCCCTCGGCCATTGACGACCACCAGGCGGCGAATGCCCGCGCGCTGGCCGCCGCGGGCGCGGCGCGGGTGCTGCCGCAGGCGGAGATGACGGGCGAGACGCTGTCCTCCATCCTCGCCACTTGGCTGCTGGCGCCGGAAAGGCTTGCCGAGGCGGCCCGGGCTGCGGCATCCCTGGCCCGCCCCCAGGCGGCGCGCGACCTCGCCGACCTGGTGCTCACCCTGCTTCGCCGGAAGGCTTCCTAGACCATGCGCGCGCTGCCCCTTTCCATCGGCACCATCCACTTCGTCGGCATCGGCGGCATCGGCATGTCGGGCATCGCCGAGGTGCTGCACAACCTGGGCTATGCCGTGCAGGGCAGCGACATGGCGGAAGGGTACAACGTCGCCCGCCTGCGCGAGCGCGGCATCCCCGTCGCCATCGGCCATGCCGAGGGCAACCTGGGCGACGCGCAGGTGGTCGTCGTCTCCACCGCCGTGAAGAAGGACAACCCCGAGGTCCAGGCGGCGCGCAAGCGCCTGCTGCCGGTGGTGCGCCGCGCCGAGATGCTGGCGGAGCTGATGCGCCTGAAATGGGGCATCGCGGTCGGCGGCACCCATGGCAAGACCACCACCACCAGCCTGATCGCCTGCGTGCTGGAGCAGGCGAAGCTGGACCCCACCGTCATCAATGGCGGCATCGTCAACGCCTATGGCGGCAACACCCGCATGGGCACCGGCGAATGGATGGTGGTGGAGGCCGATGAGAGCGACGGCTCCTTCCTGCGCCTGCCCTCCACGGTGGCCGTCGTCACCAACATGGACGCCGAGCACCTGGACCATTGGGGCACGGAGGAGGCGATGCGCGAGGGCTACGCGCAATTCGTCGGCAACATCCCCTTCTACGGCTTCGCCGTGCTCTGCGTGGACCATCCCGGCGTGCAGGCGATGATCCCCCGCCTGGACCGGCGGCTCGTCACCTACGGCTTCTCCCAGCAGGCCGATGTGCGGGCGGAAAAGCTGCTGACCGACCGCGCCGGCGCCACCTTCGAGGTGACGGTGACGGACCGCGCCACCGGCCGCGCGCGCCGCATGAAGCCCTTCCGCCTGCCCATGCTGGGCCAGCACAACGTGCAGAACGCGCTGGCCGCCATCGCCGTGGGCGTGGAGATGGAGGTGGGGGAGGACGTGATCCGCACCGCGCTGGCCGGCTTCAAGGGCGTGAAGCGCCGCTTCACCCGCGTGGGCGAGGTGGGCGGCATCGCCGTGATTGACGATTACGGCCACCATCCGGTGGAGATCGCCGCCGTGCTGAAGGCCGCCCGCCAGGCCGGCGCGCGGGACGTGATCGCCGTGGTGCAGCCGCACCGCTATTCGCGCCTGAACCAGCTCTTCACCGAGTTCTGCACCTGCATGAACGACGCCGGCACGGTGATCGTCGCCGATGTCTACGCCGCCGGCGAGGCGCCGATCCCCGACCGCGACAAGGATGCGCTGGTGGATGGGCTGCGCGCGCGCGGCCACCGCAGCGTGGTGCCCCTGCCCGAACCGGCGGCCCTGCCGGAGATGGTGAACGCCATCGCCAAGCCGGGCGACTTCGTGGTCTGCCTGGGCGCGGGCAGCATCACCACCTGGGCGCATGCGCTGCCGGCGCAGCTGGCGGAATTGCAGGCGCAGGCCGGGCGGCTGGCGCCGCTGAAGCGGGCGTGATGGGTGGCCCGGCCCTGGAACGCGCCGCCGCGCGCCCGGCCGCGATGAGCGCGCCGCTGCCCCCCATCCGCGGCCGCGTGGAGGCGCAGGCGCCGCTGGCGCCGGTGACGTGGTTCCGCGTCGGCGGCCCGGCGGAATGGCTGGTGCGCCCGGCCGATGCCGAGGACCTGGTGGCGCTGCTGGCCGGCCTTGATCCTGCCCTGCCGGTGACGGTGATCGGCGCGGCCTCCAACCTCATCGTGCGCGATGGCGGGGTGCCCGGCGTGGTGATCCGCCTGCCCGCGCGCCCCTTCGGCGCCATCGCGCGCGATGGCGAGGGCTTCGTCGCCGGCGCCGCGGCGCTGGATGCCACCCTGGCCGAGCACGCCGCCGCCGCCGGCCTCGAAGGGCTGGAGTTCCTGTCCGGCATCCCGGGCAGCATCGGCGGCGCGGTGGCGATGAACGCCGGCGCCTATGGGCGCGAGGTGGTGGATTGCCTGGACTGGGCGGAAATCGCGACCGCGCGCGGCATCCAGCGCCTGCCCGCCGCCGCGCTGGGCCTGTCCTACCGCCATGCCGCCCTGCCGGCGGGCGGCATCGTCACCCGCGCGCGCTTCCATGCCCGCCCCGGCGACGCCGGCGCCATCGCCGCGCGCATGGC
>JBEQBS010000232.1:0-5450 GCA_041639675.1 Rubritepida sp.
CGATTCGGCCGCGGGCGGCAGGCGCGGTGGCGGGGCGTTCCCGGCCAGCACGCCCCAGCCGCGCGCCCAGCAGCGCGCCACCGTCCAGGGGTTGTAGCCGCCGCCGCCCAGCAGGATCAGCCGCGGCGCGGCGTCGCGCAGCGCCGCCACCACCTCGGCATGCGCGTTGTTGGACAGCGAAAGGCGGGCCAGCGGGTCCTCCTCCAGCGCATCCGCCCCGCATTGCAGCATGATGGCCTGGGGGTGCCAGGCCTCGATCACCGGCAGCACGGCGCCATGCAGCAGGCAGCGCATCTCCGTGTCGTTGAAGCCCTGCGGCACCGGCAGGTTCAGCGCGCCATGCGGGCCATGCGCGGTGCCGGTGAAGGGCCAGCGCCCGGCCTCGTGGATGGAGAGCGTGGCGACGCGCGGGTCGTCGCGGAAGGCCAGCTCCACGCCATCGCCGTGATGGGCGTCAATGTCCACATAGAGGATGCGCGTCAGCCCGTGGTCCAGCCATTCCAGCAGGCCCAGCACGGCGTCGTTGAGGTAGCAGAAGCCGGATGCACGGTCGGGCATGCCGTGATGGGTGCCGCCGCCCGGGCAATGGGCGATGCCGCCGCCCGCCGTCAGCCTTGCCGCCAGGATCACGCCGCCGGCGCCGGTGGCGGGGCGGCGGAACACCTCGCGATAGACCGGGTTGCCGTCGGCGCCGATGCGGAAGCGGGCGCGGTCCTCCGCGCTCACCGCCTGCGCGGCCTCTGCGCGGCGCAGCGCGGCCACGTAGTCCGGCGCGTGGAAGCGCGTGAGCTGCGCCTCGCTCGCCATCGGGCTGTCGCGGTACTGCGCCTCGTCCAGCCAGCCCAGGGCGCGGATGAGGTCGAGGGTGGTGGAGACGCGCGGGATGGCCAGCGGGTGCTTGGGGCCATAGGTGGAGCCGCGGTAGATCTCCGAGCCGATCAGCCAGGGCTGCATGACATTCCCGTCAGGGGTGAACCGGTGCGCGCATTCCGCATTGGGCGGGATATGGAGATGCGCGCCCTCTTCGCCAGCTTCGCCCAGCGCACCGCGCAGCAATCCGGCCGGCCCTGGGCCTTCCTGCTGGCGCTGGGCACCGTGGTGGCCTGGGCGCTGACCGGCCCCGTCTTCGACTTCGACGAGGACTGGCAGCTGGTCATCAACACCAGCACCACCATCGTCACCTTCCTGATGGTGTTCCTGATCCAGAACGCCCAGAACCGCGACACCCAGGCCATCCAGCTGAAGCTGGACGAGCTGATCCGCGCCACCCAGGGCGCGCACAACACCCTCATCGCCCTGGAGGAGCAGGGCGACGAGGTGGTGGCGCAGGTGAGGGCCGAGCTGGCCGACGCCTGCGAGGAGCGCGCTACGCCTGCGGCATCGCCTGCGGGATGACGGTGCGGACCAGCGAGGCGTCCAGCTCCTCGTAGTCGTGGTAGCCGATGGTGGCGTAGAGCTCGGCGCGGGTCTGCATGCGCTCCACCGCGCCATGGGTGCCGCCCTCGGCCGCCACCTGGGCGTAGAGCTCCTCCCACGCCTTGGCGGCGACGCGCAGGTGCGAGACGGGCCAGATCACCATGGAATAGCCCATCGCCTCGAACTCGGCCGCGGTGAAGAAGGGGGTGCGGCCGAACTCCGTCATGTTGGCCAGCAGCTTCACGCCGGGCATGCGGCGCGCGAATTCGCGGAACATCTCGGCGGTGGTCAGCGCCTCGGGGAAGATGGCGTCGGCGCCCGCATCCAGGTAGCGCCTGGCGCGGTCCACCGCAGCGTCCATCCCCTCGCTCGCCACCGCATCGGTGCGGGCGATGATGTACAGGTGGCGGCGCGCCTTGCGGGCGGCGGCGACCTTGGCGGCCATCTCGTCGGCGCCGGCCAGCTTCTTGTCGTTCAGGTGGCCGCACTTCTTGGGCAGCAGCTGGTCCTCCAGGTGCACGGCGCCGGCGCCCGCATCCTCGAAGGCGCGGACCATGTGCATGACGTTCAGCGCCTCGCCATAGCCCGTGTCGCCATCCACCAGCAGCGGCATCCCGGTGGCGCGGCTCACCTGGCGGATGAAGAAGCACACATCCTCGATGGTGATCATGCCCAGATCCGGCAGGCCCATGGTGGCGGACATGGCCGCACCCGAGAGGTACAGCGCCTCGAAGCCCTGCTTCTGCGCCAGCAGCGCGGCCAGGCCCAGATGGGCGCCGGGCATGCGCAGGATCTGCGGGCGCTCCAGCAGGGCGCGGAAGCGCTCGCCGGCAGGCAGCGCGGGCAGGTCGGCGCCGATCACGTAGGGCATGTTCTGTGGCCTTTCCTCAAGCGAAGAAGATGAGCGTGACGAGCACGAAGAGCGGCAGCAGGAACAGCGCCGCCCAGCCGCAATAGGCGAAGAAGGAGGGCATGCGTACGCCATTCTCCTCCACGATCGCCTTCACCATGAAGTTGGGCGCGTTGCCGATGTAGGAGTTGGCCCCCATGAACACCGCCCCGGCCGAGACGGCGGCCAGGGTGAGCGCGCCCTGCCCCATCAGGAAGGCGGGGTCGCCGCCGGCCAGGTTGAAGAAGACCAGGTAGGTCGGCGCATTGTCGAGGAAGGAGGACAGCACGCCGGTCATCCAGAAATACACCCAGGGGATGGGCGCGCCGGCGGCGTCGGAGGTGAGCGCGACGAGGCCGGCCGCCGCCCCCGCCGGCCCGGCCTTGAGGATGGCCAGGACGGGGCCCATGCACAGGAAGATGGCGGCGAAGAGCTTCGCGACCTCGGCCATCGCGCCCCAGGCGAAGCCATTGGCCTCCCGCAGCGCAGCCGGGGTCAGCGCCAGCGAGGCGGCGGTGACGGCCAGGAAGAGGCCCATCGCCACCAGGCGCTCGATCCCCACCACCTCCCCCAGCACCCGCACCTCGCCGGGCTTCCACACCCCTTGCAGCAGCACGCCCAGCACGACGACGCCGATCAGCGCCACGTTCACCCAGCCCTCGACGCGCAGGGGCTCGCGCGCCTCCGGCGCCGGCAGCGGGCCTTCCTTGGCGTAGAGGACGGAATCCAGCGCCCAGTAGACCGCCAGCAGCACGGCGGCGCAGAGCGCGAAGGGCCAAAACAGGTGGATGGTCGGCCAGAAGAAGGACACGCCCTTGAGGAAGCCCAGGTAGAGCGGCGGGTCGCCGATCGGTGTGAGCGAGCCGCCGATGTTGCTCACCAGGAAGATGAAGAACACGAAGCTGTGCACCTTGCGCCGCCGGTGCGCGTTGGCGCGCAGCATCGGGCGGATCAGCAGCATGGAGGCGCCCGTGGTGCCCATGACGGAGGCCAGCACGGTGCCCACCGCCAGGATGGCGGTGTTGGTGGCCGGCGTGCCCACCAGCGTGCCGCGCAGCAGCACCCCGCCCCCGGTGGTGTAGAGCGCCAGCAGCAGCACGATGAAGGGCAGGTATTCCTGCACCAGCACGAAGGCGACCTCCGCCCCCGCCAGGCCGGGGCCGAAGACGGCGGCGAAGGGCAGCAGGAAGGCGGCGCCCCAGAAGGCGGCGACCTTGCCGTAGTGGTGGTGCCAGAAGCCCGCGGCCAGGATGGGCATCAGCGCGATGGACAGCAGGATGCCGACGAAGGGGATGACCCACCACAGGCTCAGGGCCGCGCCGTCAATGGCGGCGGCCTGGGCCGGCGCCGAAGCGGCGAGCAACACGGCGATGATCGCGGCGCGCAACGAAACCCCCGTCCTTTATGGAGCCTTTTCCGCCGCAAGGCGCCGCGGGTCAACCGCGCGCCGGGCTTTGCGGGGGCCGCCCCGGGGGCTATGTGAATGGAAAGAGTTGGAGCGACCCATCATGGAAATGTCCGGCGAGCGGCGCATCCCCGCCCCCCGCGCCCAGGTCTGGGAGGCGCTGAACGACCCCGACCGGCTGCGCCAGGCCATCCCCGGCTGCGAGGAGATCACCAAGACCGCCGAGGACGCCTTCGAGGCCAAGGTGGCGCTGAAGATCGGCCCGATGGCCGCGCGCTTCGGCGGCAAGGTGAAGCTGGAGAACCTGAACCCCCCGGCCTCCTACACCATCACCGGCGAGGGCAATGGCGGCGCCATGGGCTTCGCCAAGGGCGGCGCCGACGTGGAGCTGGAGGAGGCCGGCCCTTCCGAGACCATCCTGCGCTACCGCGTGAAGGCGCAGGTGGGCGGCAAGATGGCGCAGCTGGGCGGCCGGCTGATTGACAGCACGGCGAACCAGATGGCCGGCCTGTTCTTCGACCGCCTGGCCGCGCAGCTCACCCCCGCCCCCGCGCCGGACGTGGCCCTGCCGGTGGAGACGCCGATCGCGCACCGGCACATCCCCGTGAAGCCCGCCTTCCCGGCGGAGATCCTGGGCTGGCCCATCCCGGTGGCCATCGGCGTGCCGATCATGCTGGTGGTGCTCTACCTGATCTTCCTGTCCTCGTGACGCCGGATTCCGTCGCCGGCACCGCCGCCCTGCTGGCGGCGGGCGGCTACGTGGCGGACACGGCGCTGGCCACCACGGTCCACCTGGCGCTGCGGCTGGGCCGCCCCCTGTTCCTGGAGGGCGAGCCCGGCACCGGCAAGACCGAGATCGCCAAGGTCCTGGCCGCGCAACTGCCGCGCCGGCTGGTGCGGCTGCAATGCCATGACGGCATGGACCTCCACGCCGCCGCCTATGAGTGGGACACGGCGCGCCAGCTGATGGCCATCCGCGTCGCCGAGGCGGCGGGCAACGTGGCCGATGTCGAATCCGCCATCTACGACCGGAAATACCTGCTGGCCCGCCCGCTGCTCCAGGCGCTGGAGGGCGAGCCGGCCGTGCTGCTGATTGACGAGCTGGACCGCGCCGACGAGCCCTTCGAGGCCTTCCTGCTGGAGCTGCTGGCGGATTTCCAGCTTTCCGTGCCCGAACTCGGCACGGTGCGCGCGGCCACGCCGCCGGTGGTGGTCATCACCTCCAACCGCACGCGGGAGGTGCATGACGCCATCCGCCGCCGCTGCCTGTATCACTGGGTGGACTACCCGGATGCGGCGCGGGAGCGCGAGATCCTGCGGCTGCGCGCGCCCGGCGTCTCCGGGCGCCTGTCCGCGCAGGTCGTCGCCTTCGTGCAGCGGCTGCGCCAGGGCGATTACTTCAAGCTGCCCGGCGTGGCGGAGAGCATTGACTGGGCCAATGCCCTGGCGGCGCTGGATGCGGGCGAGCTGACCTCCGGCGCGGTGGACGCCACCTTGGGCGTGCTGCTGAAGTACCAGGACGACATCGCGAAGCTGCGCGGCGAGGAGGCGGCGAAGCTGCTGGCCGAGGCGGGATGATCCCGCCGCGCACGGCGCTGCCGGCCGCCGTGCCGGGCGGCGCGCTGGCGCCCAACATCCTGGGCTTCGTGCGGTTGCTGCGCCGCGCCGGCCTGCCGGTCGGCCCCGGCGAGGCGCTGCTGGCCGCCGAGGCCCTGGCCGCCGCGGGGGTCGAGCAGCGCG